>CAJWHU010000005.1 GCA_913041325.1 uncultured Fidelibacterota bacterium
TATTGTAGGCCATGGAAGTATTGGAAAGCGTCATCTGACAATACTTCGTCAACTTCTTCCAAAAGCAGAAATTGCTATATTAAGGCACAAGAAAGATCTTGAAATACCTGAGGGGGCAGATCGTGTTTATTCAAAGATGGATGAAGTAATAGAATTTTCACCTCAGATGGCTGTTATTGCAAACCCAGCAACTTTTCACGTATCTACAGCAATGCCTTTAGCTGAAGCAGGAATTCATCTTTTAATAGAAAAGCCACTCTCTACCTCGTCCTATGGAGTAGATAAACTTATTGAAATATGTAATCGGAGGAAGACGGTTTTAGCAATTGGCTATAACCTTCGTCATCTAGAATCTTTACAAAAATTTAAATCCTTTATTGATAAAAAATTAATTGGGGATATTTGGTCTGTCCGAAGTGAAATTGGTCAATATCTTCCATCTTGGCGCCCAGATAATGACTATACTTTAAGTGTTTCAGCTAGAAAGAAGCATGGTGGCGGTTCTTTATTAGAGCTTAGTCATGAAATTGATTATTTGAGGTGGATATTTGGTGAAATAGATTGGATTCAGGCAACCCTTTCCAAGCAAAGCGATTTATTAATTGATGTAGAAGATACAGCACATCTAATTTTAGGTTTTGCAGCCAATAACGATGGAAAACAGCTTATTGCTTCAGTTAATCTAGATTTTATAAGACAAGATACTACCAGGGTCTGTATAGCTGTAGGTAAATCTGGAAGTCTTCGATGGAATGCCTTAACTGGAACAGTTGAGATATGGAAATTAGGCATGCAAGGTTGGGAGGAAATTTATAAACAAAAAACTTCAATGCACAGCAGTTATATAGATGAATGCAAAGACTTTATTGAAAGCATTGAAAAAGGGTCCGAGCCTAAAACTAGAGGTGAAGATGGTTTAAGGGTGTTGCAGGTTATAGATGCTGCAAGAAAAGCAAATGAAACTAGGTCTCAAGTAAAAATAAATAAACACTATGGATGATAAAAATTTAGCCTTTATTTTTGCAAGAGGTGGCTCCAAAGGCTTGCCAAAAAAAAATATAAAACTCCTCGGAAATAAGCCGCTCATAGCATGGTCAATTGAAAGTGCTTTGGCTGTAGAGTCAATTCTTTCTGTATATGTATCAACTGACTGTGGAGAAATTGCAGAAATTGCAACCAAATATGGCGCAAAAGTCCCTTTCATTAGACCAGAACATCTTGCAAGTGATGAGAGCTCTGAATTGCTATCTTGGAAACATGCATTAGAATTTTATCAAGAAAACAATGATGGTAGTCTCCCAAATAAAATAATCTCGATACCGGCTACCGCTCCATTAAGGAGTCCCTTAGATATCCAAAATTGTATTGAAAAATTTGAAAAAGAAGAAGTAGATGCGGTAATCACTGTAACTGAATCTTCAAGAAATCCATATTTTAATATGGTCAAAGAAAATTCTAATGGAAATATTGACTTATTAATGCAGCCTTCTAATAATTTAACTAGACGACAAGATGCACCCGTTGTGTTCGATGTCGCAACAGTCGCATATGTAGCAAGACCAGAATTTATAATGAAATGCAAATCCATTTTTGAGGGCAGAGTTCGTGCTGTACATGTGCCGCTGGAGCGTGCGATTGATATAGATACGTTAATGGACTTTAAAAGAGCTGAATTTTATTTATCACAGCGTGAAAGTGAAAGATGATGACAGTTCAAAAATTAATGAATTTAAAAGGGCGAAGGGCATTGCTAACTGGAGCAACTGGAGGCCTTGGTTGTGTAATGGCGGAGACACTTGCAGAGCTTGGAGCAGATCTTATTTTAGTAGATCTTCCAGGAACTGATTTTTCTTCTTTAAAAAAATCGTTAGAGAATAATTGGTCAATAAAAGTTTGGAGCTATCATTGTGATCTTGAGCAAAATAATCAACGTCAAGAACTAATAGATTTAGTGAAAGACGAACACGATATTTTAAATATTTTAATTAATAACGCTGCTTTTGTCGGCACATCAGAGCTTTTAGGCTGGAGCACAGATTTTGAAAATCAAACTGTAGAGACATGGCGTAGAGCATTAGATGTTAATCTCACAGCACCATTTCACCTTTGCCAGGCCTTTACGCCTTTATTAAATAAGTCAGACAAGTCGAGTATCATAAATATAGGTTCAATATACGGTCAATATGGACCAGATTGGCGTTTATATGATGAAACCATTATGGCCAATCCTGCAGCATATGGCGCTGCTAAGGGCGGACTTCTTCAATTCACTCGTTGGCTCTCAACAACATTGGCACCAAGCATCAGAGTTAATGCCATTTCTCCTGGTGGTATTTTTAGAAATCAACCAGATTTATTTGTAAAAAGATACGAAACAAGGACTCCACTCCAAAGAATGGCTAAAGAAGATGACTTTAAAGGTATCACTGCTTATCTGGCTAGTGATATGTCATCATATGTAACTGGACAAGTATTCTCTGTTGATGGTGGCTGGGGCGTATGGTAGATCTATTAATTTAACTTCATCATACGAAGGCTTAAATTTATTTAAAGGAAATAATATGAAGATTGGAGGTACTTATGGTCACGATGTTGAACTGCAGCGTGGAGCTAATTTTGGTAATGAAGTGGTCATTGTTGATGGGCAAGGGCGTTCAGGAAAAAACTTGATTGCTGTTTTACTTTCTACCATGAATCGCGTTGAAAAGATGCGATTGGATAGCCAAATTGACTATCTTGCAAGATATTATTTTCTTGGAAAGATGAGCCTCGATGCTGCTGTGACTGCCCTTCAGTTAGAATTTGATGAGAAATATTACTATCAGGCAATATCTCGTGACACAAATTTCCGTATCGCTGATTACACTGGTGTTTTAAAACAAGGCAAAAGGTTAGAGTACTTTCGTAGATTATTTTTACCTGCTGATGAGGCTGCCGTTATAAGAATGCAGAAGGAAAAAGGAATTTTTCAAGAAATGACCCATGATGGTTTACATGCTGCTTCTCTATATTTTGCAGCTCTGGGGGAGCGGTTAAAGATGGTACACATTTTCCGAGATCCGGTAGGTAATATATACGAGCAAAATCAAAGAGATATTGGCAATAGAGTTGGGAGTGATCCCCGCGAATTACAGTTAACACATCTCTGGAATGGGCAACATGTTCCAATCAAGGTAATTGGCAAGGAAGAGGCCTGGTTAGAAGGCAATGCTACCGAGAAACTAGTTCTTATGGTCGACGCGATGTTCCGGCTTAACTTCCAAGGATATCTTGATATCAGCTCAGATGATAGAAAGAAGATTCTATTTTTGGAGTTTGAAGATTTCGTTGTAAATCCGTATCCACATATGGAACGTTTAGAAGCTTTTATTGGTGAAAAGTTTGGTAAAGAGAAAACGCGTATTCTGAAGCGAGAACGGAGTCCTAGAGTCCTCGATCCTTTAGAACGGGAGCGTAGAATCGATATGATCCGTCAAAATCTTGGTAATTTCTATGACAAAATATTTTTAAAATTGATAGAGGATTATGATATTAAGCCATGGCTTGCATGGGATGAGGCAACTGAACTAAATCATAAATTGTAGTACAAACTATAGTTCCTCAAAAATTACTGCGCTACGAGAGTTTCTAATTGTACAACTATAAGGCAGGAACAATAAGTCAGTCTGCCACAGAATAATTTTAATAAAATAGAGAGACAAATATGAAAAAAGTTTATGTGGGCATGAGTGCGGATTTGATTCATCCAGGGCACTTGAATGTACTGAAAGCAGCTGCTGAGTTGGGGCAAGTAATAGTTGGTGTTTTAACTGATTCTGCGATTGCAAGCTATAAAAGACTGCCCTACATGAATTACGAGCAGCGCGCTGAAATAGTCAGTAATTTGAAATCAGTTTACGAAGTTATTCCTCAAAATACCTTGGACTATACAGAGAATTTAAAAGCCTTAAAACCTGATTATGTGGTTCATGGAGATGACTGGAAAGATGGTGTGCAGCAAAAAACTCGCCAAACAGTTATAGACACTATATCTGAGTGGGGTGGTGAGTTGGTCGAGGTACCTTATACACAGGGTGTTTCTTCAACGGCCTTGAATATGGCTGTAAAAGAGTTAGGCACTACACCGCAAATTCGCCTTGCCAGTTTGCGCCGGTTATTAAAAGCAAAGCCTTTGATTCGATTTTTAGATATCCATAATGCCTTGAGTGGACTGATCATTGAGCACACTCAAGTAGAGATTGATGGCGAATCTCGTCAATTTGATGGTATGTGGGGAAGTAGTCTCACTGATTCAACAGCTAAAGGAAAACCTGATATTGAGGCTGTAGACGTAAGTTCTCGAATGTCAACTTTGAGCGAGGTTCTTGAGGTCACTACAAAGCCAATTATTTATGATGCCGATACCGGAGGGCAAATTGAGCATTTTAAATTCACAGTAAGAACTTTGGAGCGTCTGGGTGTCTCAGCGGTTATTATTGAAGACAAAACAGGATTAAAGAAAAATTCTCTTTTTGGAAATGAAGTTCCTCAAACCCAGGATAGTATTGATAATTTCTCTAACAAAATTTCGGCAGCTAAAAGTGCTCAAGTAACAGATGACTTCATGGTGATAGCTCGTATAGAAAGTCTCATTTTGGAGGCAGGGATGGAAGATGCAATTCTACGAGCTAAGGCATTCCTAGAGGCTGGAGCGGATGGAATTATGATTCACAGCAGGCAAAAAGATCCTGCCGAAATATTGGAGTTTTGTCGACAATATGCTCAAATTCCCAGTCGAAAGACATTAGTGGTTGTGCCCTCAAGCTTTAATTCCATTACTGAAGATGAGTTAGAGAAAGCAGGTGTCAATATAGTTATCTACGCAAATCAACTTCTGCGTAGCGCTTTTCCTGCGATGCAGGCCACAGCAGAGTCTATTTTAAGACATAGCCGATCATTGGAATGTGAGGAGAAAATGCTATCCATCAAACAAATTTTGGAACTTATACCTGGGACAAAATAATGATCAATGTAAAACAATTTTTTGATGCATTAAGAGATCAGGGTGTTAGTAATTTTTCTGGTGTTCCGGATTCATTGCTAAAAAATATATGTGCATATATTTCGGATAATACTACCCCAATCCAACATTTGATTACAGCAAATGAGGGCTCTGCAGTAGCCCTAGCGGTTGGTCAGTATATTACGACAGGACAGCCATCTTTGGTTTATATGCAAAATTCGGGATTTGGTAACGCTATAAACCCCTTACTTTCACTCGCAGATGCTGAAGTTTATAGTGTACCTATGATTGTTATGATTGGTTGGCGTGGTGAGCCTGGGATTAAGGATGAACCTCAGCATGTTAAACAAGGTGCAATCATGGAGCAGTTATTAGAGGCTTGTGATCTTCCTACGATAATCATTGATGCTGATACTGACTGCATTGACGAGGTTTTGAGATCAGCTGTAGGGCAAGCAATTAATAGAAGTCGGCCAGTTATTTTGCTGGTCAGGAAAGGAACCTTTGAGCCTTATAAGCTAAAAAATACTTCGCCGGATATTTCTAAAGAATCTCGAGAAGATGCTATTAAAATGGTTGTGGAAGCTTCTGGATCAGAGGATATTTTCGTATCTACCACAGGCATGGCATCAAGAGAATTATTTGAAAATCGAGTTCAAAATAAACAATCTCATGGTAAAGACTTTTTGACTGTAGGCTCAATGGGGCATGCTAATATGATTGCTTTAGGCGTCGCACAAAATACTGATAGACACGTATTTTGCATCGATGGAGATGGCGCTAGCCTTATGCACCTTGGGAATCTTACTTCGACAGGTCAATCCGGAGCTAAAAATCTAATTCATATATTATTGAATAATGCGGCACATGATTCCGTAGGTGGTCAGCCAACATGTGCCAATAAGGTTGACATACCCTTAATCGCTAAAGCTTGTGGATATGTCTCCGCTTCAAGTATTTCTAATATTCAAGAAATACAAAAATATATTGAGCAATTTAAGCTAGAGCCCGGACCCCATTTACTTGAAGTGAAGATAAAAAAAGGATCACGAAGTGATTTAGGTCGACCTACCTCTACCCCTCTTGAGAATAAAGAAGCGCTAATGAAAGTTTTCAGGTAACCCTATGGAATACTATAATCCGGTTAGGCTCATACTAGGCAGTGGAGCAAGGGTAAAAATTTCAGAGGAGTGCACCGACAGAAGAGTACTTATTTTTTGTACGGAAACAGCTTTAGCTCGGCACAAACAAGATCAAGCTTTAAATTCACTTATATCCCTACCTAATGTAATTTTTGAACATGCTTTTGGTAGCAATCCATCAATTACAGATGTTTCTGCAATTAGTCGAAAATATCAAAAAACCAATATAGATCTTGTTATTGGCCTTGGGGGAGGAAGTGCTATGGATGTAGCAAAAATAGCATGTGTTTCAATTCCTGCTTATCAAGAAGGTCTAGAGATTAATGATCTTTTGACTAACTCAAAGCTATTTTGCCGTTTTAAAGCAATAGATTGTGTGCAGGTTCCTACAACCGCTGGAACTGGCAGCGAAGTAACGCCTTTTGCTACCGTTTGGGATTATGAAAACCAGCAAAAAAAATCATTAAGCGATCCATCAATGTTTGCTAAAAAGGCTATTATAGATCCGGATTTTTTATGTGGTACTCCACTAAATATATCTATCTCAACTGGGCTTGATGCTTTAAACCAAGCTTTCGAATCAATTTGGAATGTCAATGCAAATGAGTATACTCGCTCTTTTTCGAGAATGGCAGCAGTGATTGCTCTACAGACTTTGCCATTAGTCGATGACATCTCTAAGAGTTCTCAACTGAGAGAGAAACTTACCAAGGCAAGTTTGTTTGCTGGCATAGCTATAAGCCAAACTAGAACCTCAATTTGTCATTCAATATCATACCCTCTTACTTTGAAATATGGGATGTCTCACGGAATTGCATGTGCATTTTCAATGCTTGAAGTATATAAATTTAATGAAGCTTTTATAAAGAATGATATAGAGACAATAGCGTTTAATTTAAAGCAAGACCCTTATGGAGTTTTGGAAAACATCTTTAGTCAATACGGTTTAAATGCCCTATTTGCTAAAGCTCTGCCAAATAAGTCAATTTTTACTGATTCTATTGATGATTTTATTACTGCAGGGAGATTTGAAAACAATATAAAAAACTGTAATCACTCAGATCTCATTAATATAATCACAGCTAGCTATAATAGGGCAGTGAACTCGACCTATACCCAATAGAACCATGACCACGATGCAATTTCCAGGTAAAGTTTCTCAATATAGATTTCAGGATGAACAAGAAGCGTCACATCGAATAATAGTTGATTAAAGCGATCAAGGAGTATGCTTTTGAGAGATATTAATTCAATAAAAAAATATCTTTTTTATGATGTTTTTAGCTATTTCATTGATGCAGGAATTAAGAATGAAAAAGATAGATATTTACAAAAAAAAGGGATAGCTAGAAGCAGGTTTGTTTATTCATTCTCAAAAATTTTTCTTTATTTACTTAATCTCATTTATAAAATTAAGTTAAAGAAAAACAAACCACATGAGCAAAGTATTTATTTTTATGCCGACCCATTGACCTATTCAGATATCGTTTTTGAACTGTCAAAAAATTACAATTTGTTTTTTAACAATCCTCTCAGGGTGGATAAAAGAATAAGATTTAAAAGTAATATATTTTATTTTCCTTTTGTTAAACAAGCTACAGACTTAACAAACGGGTTCTTGAATAAAAAAGATAATCAAATTCTTGAAAGCATAAATCAAATAAAAAGTATTTTAGAAACAACTAAACCAAAAATAATTGTTTTATATGACTCTACTTTTCCTATCAACAGAGCGATTATCCAAGTTTCAAAAGAACTTGGTATTCGTACAATTGAAATTCAGCATGCTACCTATCCTATCAAATCCAAACTTTTACCGGGATTAGGTGCAGATTTTTTATACGTATGGGGAGAATATTTCAAAGAAATGTACGAGAAGCAAAAAATTAGAAATGATGATTCAATTAAAATATTAGGCTATCCCTTTGAATCTAATTTAAAAAATAACTTACTCCAAAATAGAAAATTAACTCTTTATTATCTGGCACAAGGGTTTCAATATGAAGATATCAAGAATTTAGATAGACTTTTAGAAAATGCACTTTACTTAAAAAATTTATCAAATACTTTAAATATCACTTTTAAGTGCAAGTTGCATCCAAATAGCCCGAAAGTTTTATTAGACAAAGTTTTACCTCACTTAGAGTGTAATCCATTAGATCAAACTATGGAAAATGCAATAAATGACGGGGATATATTTGTTTCATTTAATTCAACTGCTTTAATTAAAGCTGCATTTCAAGGTAAGAAATGCTTTCAACTTATGAATTTGCCCGTTGAGTGTGATAATTTCGAAGAACTAGGTATTTGCAAGACATTTTTGGATTTGAATGAATTAAATGCTTATCTCACAAATCTACTTAAATCAGATAAAGACAACATTTTAAATGAAGGAAATTCAATCAATGATAAATACATTAAGACTTTTAATTGTGGGCCAGGCATGAGGTTTGCAAATTTAATAGAAGAGATTGAGAGCAATAATCATTATGAAAAAAATTAAAGTAGCGGTAGTAGGATTTGGATATTGGGGCCCGAATATTGTTAGAAATTTCGATTCTCAGCTAAATTGTGAAGTGGAATATATTGTAGATTCAAGCGATGAAAGATTGGCTGTTGTTAATAAAAATTATCCTCATACTAAAACAACTAAAGACCTGGAGGATGTAATTAAGGACTCAAACATTGATGCGGTTATTATTGCAACGCCTGTTTTTACACATTACGAGATTGCAAAAAAGGCTTTATCTAACGGCAAGCATGTCTTGATAGAAAAACCAATGACATCATCAGTTAAAGAAGCTGATGATTTAATAAATCTTTCTATTAAGTTTAATAAAGTTTTGATGGTAGATCACACTTTTCTATACACTGGTTCTGTACAAAAAATTAGTTCAATTATAAAGGATGATTTTATTGGGAAAGTTCAGTACATTGATTCAACAAGAATTAATCTGGGTTTATTTCAGCCCGACGTAAATGTTCTATGGGATTTAGCTCCCCATGATATTTCAATTGTAAATTACATTGTTGATGATAGGCCTTATAGCGTTCAGGCTGTCGGCGTTTCTCATACCAATAATGAGATTGAAAATATTGCCTATTTGACATTAAATTATAGTAGCAACATGATTGTTCATTTTCACTGTTCATGGACTTCGCCAGTAAAAATTAGAAAATTTTTAATTGGTGGCGAAAGAAAAATGATTTTGTGGGATGATATGGAGCCTACAGAAAAAATTAAAGTTTATGATACTAGTTATTCTCATTCCTCTAATGAAGACAAAAGAAGAGTTTTAGTTGATTATAGAGTTGGAGATATATACGTACCTAAAGTTTCTAATAATGAAGCTCTTTCTGAGTTAGCAAAAGATTTTTTGACTTCAGTTTCTGAAGGAACCAAACCTATTGCAAATTATATTTCAGGTATAAATGTAATTAAAGTATTAGAAGCTTCTCAAATTTCTATAAAACAAGGCGGAAAAGAGGTTAAAGTAAATTATTCTTAATGATGAAAATCATAAACGAAATAAGCGAAAAAAAATCAATTAACAACGTTAAAGTTGGAACGAACGTAAAGATCTTTGATTTCGTAAATGCTTACGGCTGTCAAATTGATGACAATAGCAAGATCGGAGCTTTTGTTGAAATTCAGAAGGGCGCGTTTATTGGTAAAAATTGTAAAATTTCAAGTCATTCATTTATATGTGAAGGTGTTCATATTGAAGATAATTGTTTTATTGGCCATGGAGTAATGTTTACAAATGATTTATTGCCTAGGGCCACTAATTTAGATGGAAGCGCTCAAAATGAAGATGATTGGACTTTAGTTGAAACTTTTGTAAAAAAAGGAGCGTCTATAGGAAGTAATGCAACAATTCTGTGCGGTATTACATTGGGTGAGAATTCATTAATTGGAGCTGGAGCAGTGGTTGTTAATGATGTACCAGAAAATTCTGTTGTTGTTGGCAATCCGGCACGCGTTATTAAAAAATTTTAATTATGATAAAAAATCCTAAAATTTCTTGTTTGGATTTGAAAGGTCAACATCAACAAGTGAAAAAAGAAATATTTCAAGCTTTTGAAAGAGTTTATGAAGAAACTGCTTTTTCAGGAGGTCCTTTTGTACAAGAGTTTGAAGAAAAATTTAGTCAGTATGTTGGATCAAAGTATGCAATTGGAGTAGGTAATGGGACTGAATCTCTTCACTTAGCTATGCTTGCGTTGGATATTGGTCCTGGTGATGAAGTTATAATCCCGGCAAATACATTTATTGCAACAGCATGGGGTGTTTCGCATGCTGGAGCTAAGCCTGTTTTTGTAGATTGTGACGATACTTGGGAAATAGATCCTTTAAAAATTGAAGCAGCTATTACTAAGAAAACAAAAGCAATTATTGGTGTTCATCTTTACGGGCAACCTTTTGACATAGACACAGTAAAAGACATCTGTGATCAAAATAACTTATTTTTAGTTGAAGATGCTGCCCAAGCTCATGGGGCTAGATACAAAGGAAAAACAGTAGGAGTTTTTGGAGAGATGGCCTGTTATAGCTTTTATCCTGGCAAAAATTTAGGGGCTTGCGGAGAAGGTGGTGGAATTACAACGAATAATAAAAAATATGTAGAAAGGATACATTCATTACGTAATCATGGTTCTAAAGAAAGATATTTTCATGATGAAATAGGATTCAATTATCGAATGGGAGGATTGGAAGGAGCCTCTCTTACCGTTAAATTAGATTATATTGAATCTTGGAATAACAAAAGAAGATCTATTGCTAAAAAATATCACGAACAAATAGTTAACTCTAAGGTTAAACTGCAAGTTGTTCCCGATTATGCAGATGGAGTTCACCATCTTTTTGTAGTGACAGTTGAGGATAAGCAAGCTTTTGTTGACCACCTAGCTAAAAATGATATAAACGCTGCTTATCATTACCCGATACCATGTCATTTGCAAAAAGCATATTCTTATTTAGGTCATAAAAAAGGAGATTTCCCCAAATCAGAGTATCTAGCCCTTCATTGCATCAGCCTGCCAATGTATCCAGAACTTTCTGATTCTCAAGTTGAGAAGGTTATTAGTATTGTTAATCTTTATTAGTTATATCAAATTTTGAAAAAGATAATAATTTTAGGTACGGGAGGAAATAGCATTGATATTTTAGATGCTATTAATGAAATAAATTTAATAAGAAAAAAATATGATTGTATCGGTTTTTTAGACGACGATATTTCTAAAAAAGGGAATAATATTTTTGGAGTAGAGGTTTTAGGCTCTATAAATGATGCAAATAAATATTCAGATAGCTATTTTATAAATGGTATAGGTAATTCTGGAAACTTTATCAGCAAACAAAAAATTATTAAAAGAAGTTTGGTCGAACCCAACAGGTTTGAAACAATAATTCATCCTTCATCGAGTGTTTCAAGTTTTAGTAAAATTGGGAAAGGTTCTGTTATTTTTCAGAACGTGACTGTCTGCTCAAATGCTGATATTGGTGCGCATGTTGCTGTTTTACCAAACTCCATTATTAGCCACGATGTTAAAATAAAAGATTATTCAACTATTGCTGGTGGAGTATGTATTTCGGGAAATTCAATCATCGGAGAATCAAGTTATATAGGAACAAATTCCTCTATAAGAGAAAATTTATCTATTGGAAATAAGTGTTTAATTGGGATGGGTAGTAACATTCTAAGCAATGTTGATGACAATACAGTATATTTTGGAAACCCAGCAATGCTTAAAAAGAGAATGAAATAAGGTTTATGGAAAATAATCTTAAAATAATGGTAACTGGCGCAGCTGGTTTTATCGGTTCGCATTTGGTTGATTACTTGTTAAGTAAAGATAATACAGTTATTGGACTAGATAATTTAAGTAATGGAACTATGCGTAATTTGAAAAACGCTTCAGATTACAAAACTTTTAGTTTTATTAAATCGGATATTCTGAATTTAGAGGATTGTATAAATGCATGCAAAAATGTTGATATTGTTTATCATTTAGCCTGTCTTGGTGTAAGACATTCTCTGCATAGTCCAATAGAAAATCATAAAGTTAATGCCGAAGGTACTTTGAATATGCTTGAAGCATCAAGAAAAAACTCTGTCAAACAGTTTTTTTATATCTCAACATCTGAAGTTTACGGTAAAGTTGAACAATTCCCAATCAGTGAAACGGCCGTTCCTGTCCCTATTACTGTTTATGGTTCTAGTAAGTTAGTGGGTGAACATTACACAAAATCATACGGAGAATGTTTCGGATTAAATTCTACAATAATTAGAATATTCAATAACTATGGTCCTAGAGCTCATTTTGAGGGAGATTCTGGTGAAGTCATCCCAAGAACTATCGTTAATTTCATAAAGGGTAATAAGGCGACACTCTTTGGAGACGGTAATATTACTCGAGATTTTTATTACGTAAAAGATACAGCAAGAATTCTTGGAAATATGATTGGAAATGAAAAAATAATGGGTAATCTATTTAACTTGGGGACCTCCAGTGAAATAAAAATTGGAGATGTAATAAAAATTATCTCAGATTACATGATAGACGATAATCCTCAAATAGAAAGCCTTCCAGCCAGACCTGCTGATGTCCCAAGACTATGGGTTGATAATAGTAAAATCTCTCAGTTAATCGACATAAGTTCAGAGATTTCCTTTTCTAAGGGAATCCTAAACACTATTTCTTATTATAGAAAATTACATGAAAATGGTGATTTAGTTGAAAATGTACCCAAAATAAATTGGTAATTTAGACACATAAATATGATTCCTATCTCTAAACCCTTTCTTACAAAAGAGGAAGCTCAATCAGCCTTTGACACAATTTTAAGTGGTTGGGTGACACAGGGCCCAAGGGTTGAAGAATTTGAAAAAGAATTTGCTAAGTTAACAGGAGCTAAACATGCTGTTGCGGTTTCTAATTGCACGACAGCACTGCATCTATCCCTTATAGTCGCCGGTGTCGGAAAGGGTGATGAAGTTATATGTCCTTCACTAAGCTATATAGCAACAGCAAATTCAATCAGGTATGTTGGAGCTAAACCAGTTTTTGCTGAAGTTGGAGATGATTACAATTTAGACATTAAAGACGTTGAAGGCAGGATCACTAAAAATACTAAAGCCATATTACTTGTCCATCAAATGGGCATGCCAGCCAATATAGAAGCTATCAAAAATATTTGTGAAAAATACTCATTAGAATTAATTGAAGACGCTGCTTGTGCTATTGGATCTTCATACAAGAAGAAAATGATTGGTAGTCATTCTGACTTAGTTTGTTTTTCTTTTCATCCTAGAAAAGTCATTACTACAGGTGATGGAGGAATGATTACAACGAGTAGATTGGATTATTGCGAAAGATTAAAGAAACTACGTCAACATGGAATGTCAGTTAATGATAGAGTCAGGCACGTATCAAAAAAAGTAATTTTCGAAAAACATGAGGAATTAGGGTACAACTATCGTCTTACAGATATTCAAGCATCAGTTGGAATTCAGCAGCTAAAAAAACTTAATGAAATTGTTCAAAAAAGAAGAGAAATAGCATCTATATACAATGATGCTTTTAACGATATTCAATGTATAGGTTTACCAAAAGACAATAAGCATTCAATAAGTAATTTTCAATCATACAGTGTGCTCTTGAAAAAAAATTGCCCAATTAGAAGAAATGATTTAATGCAGAGAATGTTGGACCATGGAATCGCTACAAGGAAAGGAATTATGTTAGCTCATGAGGAAGAAGCTTATACTGATTTTGATTTCAACAATTTAGAACGCTCAGAATTTTTATCACATAATAGTATTATTTTGCCACTTTATGTTCCCATGAGTAAAAATGACATAGATTTTGTAATAAAAACTTTTATTAATATTATTAATTCAAATTAATAATATTAATCGTAAAATGAACCTCACTTTTTTTTTCCCTTATCCGCATGTAAGCGGTATTCCTGTACTTTTTGCAAATCTTACTAATTATTTATTAAAAGATAATAAACACGAAATTAACATCATTGATTATAAAAACGGCGCTTTAATCAGAAGTTGTAAGCCAAATTCAAAGTTGAATTTTATTGAATTTAGGGACTTTGAAAATTGTATTATAGATTTTGAAACTCATTTAATTATCCAAGCGGGTTTACCTTATAAGTTAAGGCAAGAATTGAAGATATCTGACAAAGTAAAGATATTGCAATGGGCTGCTCACGAATCAAATTTAGTTCCATATTTATCCAGGTTTAACTTTATTTTAAAATTTCAACACTCTAGTTTGATTATTCATAAAATATTTAAACTTATTAGAAATAGAACTTACACAATTCTTTCAAAGTGGGTCAGTAAGATGATAGACAGAGGCTCTATTGTTTTTATGACCCACGAAATATACAACAACACAGCTAGATATCTTTTTTTAGATAATACCCATTCTGTAACATATCTTCCAAATTTTAGCTTTGGAGAAAATGACTTTAGTGAACGGGCTATTTTACATAAATCAAAAAAAATACATCAAGAACTGGATTTATCTTGGGTGGGCAGGATAGCTGATTTCAAAATTCATATTTTAAATTACAGTATTTCTAAATTGAGTAATTATGCAGCCAAAACTCAAACTAAAATAAAATTTCATATTATTGGTTCCGGAGAATCAGAAAAACTTTTGAAATTAGATTGTCAAAATCAATTTTTCGAAATCATAAAAGTTGGTACATTGGAAAAAGATGAAGTAGATAAATATTTGGAAAAAAATATTGACGCTATGTTTAGCATGGGGACATCTGCTTTAGATGGAGCAAGACTTGGTCTTCCGGTTGTGTTGCTAGATCAATCAAATACTGAAATAGAAGAAGGTTATATTTTTAAATTTTTATTCGATTCTAAAGGTTTTGATTTAGGTCATCCGGTAAGTAATTCAGATTTTGAAATTGGAAATGATACTTTGGAAACTATCATCAGAGATTTAATTTTGGATTATAGAAGTTTATCAAAAAGAACATTAGACTATTATTATGAAAACCATTCCATTGAGACGGTATCATTAAAATTATTGAATCTGCTTAATAATAATTCTTATAGCTTCCAAGAAATAGATAAGTCGATTTTAAATCCAGGTTTGCTTAGAAAGATTTATTTGTTCTATATAAAAGAAATAAAAAAAACTTATTATTAAAAAAAGAGGTTATCAAAAGATGAAGGTTGTTATTTTGGCAGGTGGTTTTGGAACTAGGTTAAGCGAGGTCACAGATTTAACTCCAAAACCTATGGTAGAAATCGATGGCAAGCCTATCTTGTGGCATATCATGAAGATATATTCAGCATATGGATATAATGATTTCGTTATTTTGCTAGGTTACAAGGGTTACACAATAAAGGAATACTTCGCAAACTATTTTTTACATCAAAGCGACGTAAGAATTAACCTGGAAGAAAATAGTATTGAGGTACTAAATACCTCAAGTGAACCTTGGAAGGTTTCACTAATTGATACAGGTTTAAATACTATGACCGGTGGAAGGATCAAGCGTGTTGAAAAAATAATCGGTAATGAGCCTTTCTTCTTAACTTACGGTGATGGAGTTTCTGATATAAATATCGAAGAACTTGCAAAGGCTCACAAAAATAATGGCGGTAAAATTACAATGACAGCAGTTCAGCCTGATGGTAGGTTTGGTACATTTGAAAGCGGCTCAGAAGGGAGGGTAAATAAGTTCCTAGAGAAACCTCGTGGGGATGGTTCGTGGATAAATGGTGGGTTTTTTGTCTGCGAGCCCGAGGTCTTTGATTATATAAACAATGGTGATTCAACTGTCTTTGAGCAAGAACCTCTTCAGGATATGGCTTCAGCTGGAGTATTATATCGATATGAACATACAGGCTTCTGGAAATGTATGGACACCCTGAAAGACAAAAATGATTTAAATAAAATGTGTCGAGAAAATTTAGCACCCTGGGTTAGTTGGTCCTAATCCAACCAATATTATGCATATCGATAGTAAGGTTATAACTTTGTTTGGTGATATTTATCGCGGCAAAAAGGTTCTGATAACAGGCCATACTGGTTTTAAAGGTAGTTGGCTTACTTGCTGGTTAATAAAGTTAGGCGCAGAGGTTGTAGGCCTTTCCAAAGATGTCCCAACCCAGCCATCGATGTTTGAAGATCTCGAACTAGAATCGATGATTAAACATCACGTATGTGACATTCGAGATTTTGAAAGTCTATCTGAAATAATCAATGCCGAACGGCCTGATGTTATATTTCATCTAGCTGCTCAGGCAATTGTCTCTACTTCTTATGACGAGCCTACTGAAACTATCAGCACCAATGCAATTGGGACCACGAACATATTGGAGGTGTTGCGTAAAGTGTCATGGCCCTGCAGCGCTGTCCTTATTACTAGCGATAAAAGTTATGATAACGTCGAGTGGGTATGGGGATATAAAGAAACTGATTCGTTAGGTGGCAAAGATGTTTATAGTGGGTCAAAAGGAGCGGCGGAGCTTATCATAAAATCTTATTATCATTCATTTTTTCAAAACAAAAAGCATCCAGTAAAATTGGCTGTTGGGCGTGCAGGTAATGTTATAGGCGGCGGTGACTGGGCAAGAGATCGTATTATTGTTGATACGGTTAAAGCGTGGTCCAAGAAACAAAGTGTTGAAATTCGCTGTCCTGATGCTACACGACCCTGGCAGCACGTTTTAGAGCCTATCTCAGGTTATCTTGCGCTTGGCAAAGAGCTTCTTAAAACAGGGCAAACAGATGGAGAGGCTTTTAATTTTGGTCCAAGAGCTGAGCAAAATAGAACAGTTATTGAGCTTTTAACTACTATGGCTGATAAATGGACGGCTGATATTCCTGCTAAGCCATACACTGTGACCGACAATATTCCTTTTAAAGAAGCTGGATTATTAAAACTGAATTGTGACAAAGCATTGTTCTTCTTAAAGTGGGATGCAACCCTAAATTATTCTCAGACCGTCAAGATGACTGCTGAATGGTATTCTGCATACTTGGCTGATGAGGCATCTTTATTTGACGTGACGGCAAATCAAATAGAAGAGTATCAGTCTATAGCTCAGGAGCGAAAGTCTTCATGGGTGGATTAATGGATTCAAAACCATATCTGACTGAGTTAAAGATAATAGAACAATCTCAAGGTTGTGTTATGCATGGGATTAAGGTTTCTGACTCTAGCTATGTTGGATTTGGTGAAGCCTACTTTTCAACTGTACACAAAGGACACATTAAGGGCTGGAAATTGCATAGAGAAATGACTTTGAATTTAGTTGTTCCCTTTGGCGATATTAGGTTTATTGTTCATGACGGTAACCGTGATAAAAAGGAAATACCCATAGAGCCGTTAATTGACGTTGTGTTGGGTGATACTAATTACTGCAGATTAACTGTTCCACCTAATTTTTGGTTTGCATTTCAAGGCATTGGTGCGAATACTAATATTTTAATGAATGTCGCCAATATAGAGCATGACCCCAATGAATCACTCAACAAAAGTTTAGATTTTTTTGATGTTAAAGGATGTAAAGATTTTGAGTGATTTACGATTATCTAAGTCTTGTATTGGGGACGCTGAAAAACTTGCTGTAAAGCGCGTTCTCGACCGTGGATTTTTTGGTATGGGGCAAGAGGTGAATGCTTTTGAGCAGGCCTTATCGCAGTTCTTTGGTCGCCCAACAGTATGTGTGGTGAATGGGACTGCCGCTCTCCATTTAGCACTCCAAGCCGCTGGAGTGGGTAAAGGCGATGAAGTGCTTGTTCAGTCACTAACATATGTTGCTAGCTTTCAGGCTATAACTGCTACTGGAGCTAAGCCTGTAGCTTGTGATATTTTGCCCTCAACTGCCTGTATAGACTTAAGTGATGCGGCAGTGAAAATCACTCCTAATACTAAAGCCATCATGCCCGTTCATTATGCTGGCGGTGTTGGTCATCTTGATGATCTTTATAATTTTGCTAGTGACCATGGCTTAAGAGTAATAGAAGATGCTGCACACGCATTTGGAACTATATATCAAGGTCAGAAAGTTGGAGCTTTCGGTGATATTGCTTGTTTTAGTTTTGATGGTATCAAGAATATTACATCTGGCGAAGGTGGATGCATTGTCACAGATGATAAAATGGTTCTTGAACGCATTAAAGATGCTCGACTACTTGGTGTTGAAGGTGATACTGATAAGCGATTCTCAGGTGGTCGAAGCTGGGATCCTGATGTGCACCATCAGGGTTGGCGATATCATATGAGCGATATTATGGCTGCTATTGGAATAACACAACTCAAAAATTTTGAGTATCATAAAAATCGCAGACAAGAACTTGCGAAGTGTTATGCAGAGCATTTGAGCTCAGTTCCAATGATCTCCATTTTTGATCATGATTATGACAACGTAGTACCGCATATATTCGTTATAGTTCTTGATGAGGATATAGATAGAGAGGCCTTGATCAGTTTGTTAAAAGACCATGGCATACCAGTAGGTATTCACTACAAGCCTAATCATTTACTTAGTTATTTTTCCGGTAACATAAAAGAAAATCTTCCTACTACTGACATTTTATATCCAAGGCTATTAACCTTACCTCTGCATCCTGAGCTATCTTTTGAAGATATAGCAAGTATAGTGAAATTGTTAAAACAAGGTATAGAGCATGTCAAAACAGCCTCTCGTTAGCATTATTATGAATTGCTTCAATGGGGAGCAATATATAAAGGAAGCGATCAACTCTGTTTATGCTCAAACATACTCAAATTGGGAAATTATTTTTTGGGATAACGCTTCATCCGATAATAGTTACGAAATTGCGGAGTCATATGATGCCAGAATAAAGTTATTTAAGTCTGAAGAGACTACGTCTCTTGGCGAGGCCCGAAGTAGGGCTATTAAAAATGCTAAAGGAGATTGGCTTGCTTTTTTAGATGTTGATGATATTTGGCTTCCAGAAAAACTAGAACGCCAAATGTTAGGCCTTATCGGCAGCAATCATATTTTGAGCTATGGTGGTATCACTGAAGTTGATAAAAACCTTAATATTATTAGGAATTTACATCCTCGGTGGGTAAGTGGTGAACAACTATCATCACAGTTACGATATTTTGAAATAAATTTAGTTACTGCTGTTGTTAATCGCCAGAAGCTTCATGAACTTGGCATTAATTTTGATGAAAAAATGGAGGCGTCCGAGGAATATAACCTTTTTCTTAAATTATTGCCTCATGGTACGGTCTTTGTATGCGAAGAGATTTTAGCTTTATACCGCGTATATCAAGAATCATTAACCTTCAAAAAAATGGAACGTTGGTCTATTGAAAGACGAATTACGTTAGAAGAATTAGCAGCTAACGTACCTGACCTTAAGGAAAGCGAGTCATTCAATGCAGCCTTGCAACAAGCGGACTACTATGAAGCTTGTTTTCTAATGAGTCAAAGAAGTCATGCTAGGGCGCGAAATTTACTTACTCAGTATAAGAGGCAGAAAGTATTTAGAATTTTGGCTTATGTCACTTACGTACCATGGCTGTGGAAAATTTTACATAATCCCTTTTTGAAAAAAAGGTTAACTTCTATTTTCAAAATTTTCTAATGCGACCATTCTACCTATATTTGTTGGTGTGGATACTCCCGCTAACTACCTCTTTTTGGTTCATATCTGACTTTAATATTGGGATATCAACTTTCTCATTAAACTACTTAGCAGCCCTTTTACTTACCTTTTTTTGTGTGAGTTTGTTGTTTTCTTTTATGTTTCCAAATAAAAGGGCAAGAGTAGATGTGGTAAAAAAATTTAATTCAAAAAAATCAATAAAACTTCAATCTCAGCTAGTCATTTCATGGTATTTATTGTTCTTTCTAGAAGTTCTATATTCTGGTGGACTGCCTGTTCTTTGGGGTGGGCAGCAAGGCTATGCTGAGTTCGGGATTCCTACAATACACGGATTTTCAAATATGTTGCGAGCTCTCATCTTTTCCAATATCGTCCTCCTACATTTATTAGGTATGCGGGTTCCAGCGTGGGTGACAGGTATGAGTGTTTTCACGTTATTTAGTGCATTAGTCTTGGAACAATCCAGAGGAGCTTTCGTAATGACACTGCTATTTGCTCTCGGCCCGATGGCTATCTTTATGAAAATATCAATATTTAGAGTATTGAAGTACAGTGTTTTTTTAATAATATTTTTAGCGCTTTTATCTACCTTTCAGTTCATAAGATATTCCGATTCACCGATGGAAGAAATTCTCCTTGTTATTAACTTAGCTATTGATGGTGATGTTTACAAATATTTAATTGAGCCTGTAGCTAATTATATTGCAACTCCTATACTTAATGCTGGCTTGAATATAGATATTGCCGATAATTTTGGTTTTGTCCCAATAGATACAATGTCAACTCTAGTTCCCTCTATCTTTGGAGAAATTTTATTTTCAGGCATTGAAACAGATTATGGAGCTTTATTTAACGAAGCTTTTAATACGACTACTTACGTTGTTCCTTTCGTTCGGGATTTTGGATTGGTTGGTGGTTTTATAGTTATTAGCTCATTCTTTACTTATTCTACTTATGTTTTTTTCAAGGCAAGAAATGGAAGTGTTGAACATATTATAAAGTTGTCACCTCTCATGATGTGTTTGGGTTTATCGTTTTTCACTTCATACCTAACTAGCTTAATAACTATTGTGTATATTTTGATATCGCGTGCGGTAGCTAGGCGGATGGTGTAATTTTGTTTTGAGCTTAGGTGATATCACCTTGGAGCTTCATACAAAAAATATTCTAAGATGATTTGAGCTTAGCTATACTGAATATTTGGTTTGATAAACATCTTTATTTTATGTTTTGTAGGGAATTTTTTTTATGACCAATATTTTGATTCTTGGCGCTTCAGGAATGCTCGGTAGCACCCTGATGAAGTATTTCTTTGGGCAACCGAACTTTAATGTGCATGGTACCATCCGCTCTATTGACAGTATGGCTAATTTTGCCCCGGAATTTAGTTCAAAGCTCCTACTTGATATTAACGTGGATTCAGTTGACAGTTTGATATCAGCATTCAATACAGCGAAACCTCAGATAGTGGTGAACTGTGTCGGATTGGTTAAACAGCTTCCTTCGTCAGAGGATCCCCTAAGGGCCTTGCCCATAAACTCTATTCTGCCTCATCAGCTTGCAAAAATCTGTAGCGATACAAATTCTCGTTTGATTCATTTAAGTACTGATTGCGTATTTTCTGGAAAAAAAGGTATGTATTCTGAAAAAGATACTCCAGATGCATCTGATTTGTATGGCCTAAGTAAAAGGCTAGGTGAGGTTACTTACAACAATGCTATTACCCTTCGTACCTCAATAATAGGTCATGAACTCAGTGGCCAAAGAAGCCTCATTAACTGGTTCTTATCCCAAGAAGGAATGGTTAACGGGTTTAGTAAGGCTATTTTTTCTGGATTACCTACTGTTGAAATAGCGAAAATCATCGAGCAATATATCATCCCATATCCAGATTTGACTGGTTTGTATCATGTATCTGCTGATCCTATTGATAAATACAGATTACTTAACTTAGTAGCAGAAACTTATGATAAAAAGATTCAAATCCGAGATGACAGTAGTCTGAAGATTGATAGGTCGCTTGACTCTACACTTTTTCGAACAGCAACAGGTTATACTCCGCCTAGCTGGAATGACTTGATAAGTGAGATGCATAAATTTCAACAACAAAACACTATAGAGACAAAATAACTATGTTCAAAGATAAAAAGTTACTTATCACTGGCGGAACTGGCTCATTTGGCAATGCCGTTTTGAAAAGATTCTTAAATTCCGAATTTTCTGAAATTAGGATATTTAGCCGTGATGAGTTAAAACAAGAAGATATGAGAGTTGCACTTAATAATGAAAAAATTAAGTTTTATATTGGCGATGTAAGAAATTATGATAGCGTTTATGAAGCGATGAATGGGGTCGATTTTGTATTCCATGCGGCAGCACTTAAACAAGTACCTACCTGCGAATTTTATCCTATGGAGGCTGTACAAACTAATGTATTGGGAGCCGATAATGTAATGTCGGCGGCTATAGCGCGTGATGTTAAGCGGGTCGTGGTTTTAAGTACAGATAAGGCTGTTTACCCAATAAATGCCATGGGAATCTCTAAGGCAATGATGGAAAGGTTAATGGTTGCTAAAGCTCGGATGCGGCTTTCTGATGAGACTGTTTTTTGTGCAACTCGGTATGGAAATGTAATGGCATCAAGAGGGTCTGTGATCCCCTTATTTATAAACCAAATCAAACAGGGCAAAGATTTAACAGTTACTGATCCTACTATGACTAGATTTCTTATGTCACTGGAAGATTCTGTAGATCTTGTGCTTCATGCATTCGAGCATGCTGAGCAAGGTGACATTTTTGTTCAAAAGGCACCGGCCTCTACAGTTCAAGATTTAGCTATGGCCCTAAAGGAATTATTTCAGTCTGATGCAGCAGTGAAAATAATCGGTACTCGGCATGGAGAAAAGTTATATGAGTCGCTACTTTCTCGAGAAGAAATGGCGAGGGCAGAGAGTATGGACCGTTATTATCGTGTACCTATGGACGGCAGGGATTTAAATTATGATAAATTTTTTGTCGAAGGAGAAACGCACGTATCCGATTTAGAGGACTATACATCGCATAATACAAAAAGACTCGATGTTACACAGGTCAAAGAGCTTTTAATGAAGTTACAGTTTATAAGGAGTTCTCTAGATGCTTAAAGTAATGACTATTGTGGGCACTCGGCCGGAGATTATTCGTTTATCTAGAACAATTGCCAAGCTCGATGAATTTACCGAGCACATTTTGGTTCATACGGGCCAAAACTTCGATTATGAATTAAACGAGGTCTTCTTTAATGATTTAGGTATTCGAAAGCCGAATGAGTTTTTAGAAGCTGCCGGAGAGAATCCTGCAAAGACTATTGGAGAGGTTATAATTAAGTCTCATGAAGTTATGGAACAGTATAAGCCGGATGCAATACTGTTTTTAGGGGATACTAATAGCAGTTTGGCCTCTATATCTGCTAAGCGCCTTAAAATACCCATATTCCACATGGAAGCAGGTAATAGATGTTTTGACTTCCGCGTTCCAGAGGAAATTAATCGTCGTATAGTTGATCATATTTCTGATATCAATTTGACCTATAGCTCAATAGCTCGTGATTATTTATTACGGGAGGGATTACCACCTGACCAGGTTATAAAAACGGGCAGTCCAATGCGAGAAGTTCTCGAATTCTACAAGAAGAATATAGATTCCTCGAGAATTATTCAAAAACTGTCTCTAGTCCCAGGACAATATTTCCTAGTAAGCTCTCATCGTGAAGAAAATGTTGATTCACCCAAAAATCTTCAGAAAATAATCAGTATATTGAACAACTTGGCACTTCGTTTCCAAAGTCCTATCATCTTTACTACTCATCCACGCACTCGTAAGCGACTTGAAGTCTTAGGCGTAGAAACTAATCCACTTATCCAGTTTTCAAAACCATTTGGTTTTTTTGACTACATTAAATTACAAATGGAGTCTAGATGTGTAATATCTGATAGCGGAACTATTACCGAAGAATCATCAATACTTAATATTCCGGCGTTAAATATGAGAGAGATACATGAGCGTCCAGAAGGTTTTGAGGAGGCCTCCGTTATCATGGTGGGATTAAATTCGGAGTTGATTAATCGATCCATAGAAGTATTAGATTTGCAACCTAAAGGTTCAACTCGATTACTACGTCTAGTTGATGATTATTCCCCTAGTAATGTCTCGGATAAAGTGCTTAGGATAATTCTTAGCTACACAGATTTCGTTAATAGAAAGGTGTGGCGGAAAAATGATTCTTGATTTGCATCCGCTAGCACTCTAATCAGTGTAATGGAAAAAAAATATAATTGTTCTGATGAAGTCGTATTGATCGCTCAGCACTGTGATAGTCGAGAGAACTCAACTGGACTATATTGGCAACAGATTGTTCAGTCATTATCCGTCGACATAGACGTAACATTAGTCGCAGTAGAAATACATCCAAAACTATTTGACACTGGATGTGAAGTCATTCACGTTTCTTTAAAAAATTCTTTGTTTCGTAAGTTAATGCCTGAAAAACTTTATGTATTCTATAGAATGATGTTTTCAATGATTGGGCTTTCTCTAAAAGGAAAGCACCTTGTTATTGGAACTAATCCTCTATTTTTACCTTTAGCAGTACCCTATTTCAAGATTTTAGGTACTAAGAGTTTAACTCTGCTTTGTTATGATTTATTCCCTCAAAATTTAATGGCGCAGGTTGGTCCGGTTTTTCGTACTCTACTAAGAAGCTTATCTCTGCTTTACCGTGCATCATATAAACTTTGCGATAACATAATAGTTGTTGGAAGAGATATGAAAGAAGAGTTTATTAAAAATGGATTCTCTGAAACTAGCCTTCATTATATTCCCAACTGGGGACAGAGGGTTTCAAATGATTATAAGGCTTGTCAATTTGGCACAGATAGTAAACTTAAGCTCCTGTTCTTTGGCAATTTAGGACAATTTCAAGGAATTCCTGAATTACTAGATCAGATTTGTCACGTTAAGCGGAAAGATGTTGACTTCTTATTTGTTGGAGCGGGAGAAAATCAGAATTTAATTCAGAAGTACGCTAAACAAGACAGGCGGATTAAGTATTTAGGGCAGGTTCCCATGTCTGAAAGAGATGAAGTATACAAAAAAGCTCACCTTTCTATAATTAGTGTTCGTCCAGGGATGAAGGGACTTTGTGTTCCCAGTAAATGTTATTTTGCTCTTGCAAACCAACACCCAATTATAGCCATGGTTGAGAAAAATAGCGAAATTGATCTTTTGTGTTCAGATTTGGATTGTGGTTGGTTAATTGATTACGAAGATTGCTTCTCCATGAGTAATATATTGGATGCGATCGATGAAGATGTATTTAAGGATAAATTAAATAAAGTCCAGCAGATTTCAACCAAGTTAATTGATGGTACTCAGAGTTTACATTTGATTAAAAACATCATGATGAAAAATCTACGGAGTTAGTTTTCAAGGTTAACATTGCTTCTCCCAGAGGCTATATTTATATTAATTAGATCAACAGCTAGATCGCTCGAATAGGACAATTTAGATAATGTGAAGAAAAATCCTCATAAAATTTTAGTTACTGGATCAAATGGGTTTGTTGGGTCGGAGTTATGCCAGGGACTGCGTGCTACTGATTATGCTTGTACAGGCTCTATTCGTGATAGCAAAAAAGCAATAACTGGACAAGAGCATGTTGTTGTAGAAACTCTAGATTCAAGCACTGACTGGAGAGCAGCATTGGCAGGATGTGATACGGTAATTCATTTGGCGGGACGTGCTCACGTACTCACCGAAAATGTTTCCGACCCGTCGTCCATATTTAGGGAGATTAATACCCTGGGTACATTAAATCTCGCCGAACAAGCAGCAGAACTTGGTATTTCTCGGTTTATATTCTTGAGTTCCATAGCTGTCAATGGTGCATTTACATCAGGGCTACCATTTACCCCTAATGATCCACCATTTCCTCATTCCCCCTATGCGATGTCCAAGCTGGAGGCCGAAATTGGTCTACGTAAGTTAAGCAAAAGGTCAAATCTGGAGGTAGTAATTATTCGTGCCCCAGCCGTCTACGGCAAAAATGCGCCCGGGAATTTTAGGCTTTTAGCGCAATTCATTAGGTACGGTATACCGCTTCCTGTTGGGTCTATTTGCAATCGCCGTAGTTTAGTGTCTATTAAAAATTTAGTGAGTTTTATCGTATTGTGTATTGAGCACCAAAAGGTGGAAAATAAGTTATTTATTGTTAGTGATAATGAAGACTTATCGACAGTAGAAGTTGTTAAATTAATGGGTAAGTTTGTTGGTAAGAAGCCAAGGATTATAAAGTTTTCGTTGATATTACTACGCTTTATCTTTAAGTGTTTAGGTAAGCAAAAAGTTGGTCAGAGTTTGATGGAAGATCTTCAAGTGGACAGTGATCTTTGCGAGGAATTGCTGGGATGGTCTCCACCTTTCAGCCCTAAGGCATTCATTAAAAGTCTCGATTAATCATTTTAAAAGAAAGCAAAGTACTTGGACCATGGAAATATTTCCAATGATGGATAGTTTGAGTCAAAATGTCTCGATGGCAAGTCTTGTAAGTGTAGCCTTTTATCAAAATGATTAGATTTATAAGTTTAATATTTAGTTTATTAATTGCCTTTTTTCTTGTGCTGCCAATTATTCTGATATCAATTATTATTTTCTTAAAAGATAGAGAGTACCCACTTTATTTTTCTTCTAGAATCGGAAAGAATAATAAAATCTTTCTGATGCCAAAGTTTAGAACCATGCGTTCAAATACTCCTCAAGAAGCTACTCATTTACTAACAAATCCAGATGATTATCTTCTTTCTACAGGAAGTTTTTTAAGGAAATATAGTTTAGATGAATTGCCTCAGATAATATCGATTATCAAAGGTGACATGGCATTTGTTGGCCCCAGACCTGCTTTATTCAATCAAGATGATTTAATTAATCAAAGGGACCTGAAAGAGATAAGTCAACTAAAACCGGGAATTACGGGCTGGGCTCAAGTTAATGGAAGAGATAATCTGTCTATAGAAGAAAAAGTTCAATATGATG
Organism: uncultured Fidelibacterota bacterium; assembly: GCA_913041325.1. Next base: position 26,854 of record CAJWHU010000005.1, read on the forward strand.
AAGAGTATTTGAGAAGGGCTTCCATGAGTTTTGACATTTATATAATTTGGCTAACTATTATTAAGGTGATAAAAAAAGATGGAATTTCTCATTAAATATTCCATCTACACTGGTTTATGAATATAAAAAAATCTTTATTATCAACCTCAAGACTCAATAAAAAGCTTTTAGCTTTGTTTTGCGATTTCTTTTCAATGTTTTCCGCTTTGCTTTTAGCACTTATTGTTAGCGATGTTGAAATTGACTCCTTAAATTTTGAAAAATTCTTGCGGCTATTGTGGATGCCCTTACTCTGCTTAATCGCATTCCGGTATTTTGGCGTTTACAATTCTGTAGTTAGATATATAAATTTAACTGTAATTTTTGATCTGTCTAAGGCTATTTCTCTTGCTTTTGCTTTAGGCCTGATTGGAAAATATCTCTATAGTTTCTTATTAAATTATTTCAGCCCTGGCACTTACAATTCTTTGTTTAGCTTTGAAGGCTGGCTAGTGGGTTTTATTACTTTTTCCTTTTTAGTTGTTAGCTCAAGATTAATGGCGCATTTTTATTTATCAGACAGGGTATCTGAAAAAAGAGTAGTAATTTACGGAGCTGGTGATGCTGGAATACAATTGGCAAGTGCGCTTAGAGTTAGCAAGGAAATGCAACCCATCGCATTTGTTGATAGTAATTCCTCTTTGCATGGAACTTATTTGGGTAGTATAAAAGTCTTACACCCAAAGAAGCTTGAGCGACTTGCATTGAGAGGACAAGTAGACGAAGTTCTGATTGCTATGCCATCTGCTTCTAAATCAACTTTAAGAAGTCTTCTTAAAGAAATAGAAAATTATTCAGTTAAAGTAAGAATTCTGCCGGGTCTTGCGGAGCTGGCTGAAGGAAAGGTCTTGGTTTCAGAATTAAAAGAAGTTGATGTTTCAAATTTGCTTGGGAGATTAGAAGTTGAAGCAAATCAAGATTTGATTGATAAAAATATAGCTCAAAAAGTAGTCCTAATTACAGGAGCTGGAGGTTCAATAGGGTCAGAGATCTCAAGACAAGTATCAAAAAATAAAGCGTCTAAGATTATTCTTTTAGATGCAAATGAATATGCTTTATATTCTATAAAACAAGAAATAGAGGGATTTGGAGGAGAAGCTGAGATTTTCTCTGTCCTTGCAAGTGTTATTAATAAAAAAAGAATCAAAGAGGTATGCAAAGCATTTAATGTAGACACAATTTATCATGCAGCGGCTTATAAACATGTTTCTTTGGTTGAAGAAAATCCTTTCGAGGCTGTTTTAAATAATATATTTGGAACAAAACTCTGCGCTGAAGCAGCGATAGAGGCTGAAGTAGAAACTTTTGTTTTAATCTCTACCGATAAAGCTGTTCGACCTACTAATATTATGGGCGCAACCAAAAGATTTTCGGAATTAATACTTCAATCTCTTGCTGTGAATGCTTCAACTAGAATGACAATGGTTCGGTTTGGTAACGTAATAGGCTCTTCAGGTTCTGCAATACCCTTATTTCAAGAACAAATAAAAGAAGGAGGCCCTGTAACTGTAACTCATCCTGAAGTAATACGATATTTTATGTCTATACCCGAAGCTGCTGAATTAGTCATACAAGCAGGAGCTATGGGAAAAGGAGGTGATGTATTTGTTTTAGATATGGGTGAACCGGTAAAGATTTTTGAGCTAGCAAAGAGATTGATTAATCTTAGCGGGATGGAAGTTATGGATGATGATAATCCTGAAGGTGATATAGAAATCATTTTTACTGGTTTAAAACCTGGAGAAAAGCTTTATGAAGAATTATTAATTGGGGATAAAGTCAGTACAACTGAACATAAGCAAATACTTAGAGCTGAAGAAGACTTTATAGACGCTAGTAAGTTAGAACATTATCTGAACTTAATACAGCAAGCTGAAAATAGCGGTGATGTAAAAGCATTAAAAGATATATTAGGGCAAGCTGTTTCAGGTTTTAAGCCTTCTGAAGATATTGTTGATGTTGTTTATCAGCAAAAAATTTAATTTACATAGATTATCTTGTTTACTTTTATAGACTCCATTGAAGACTTAGCCTATCTGAATGAAGAGCTATCTCAAAAAAGTTATTTGGGCGTAGATACAGAGTTTAGGAGAACTACTAAAGATAATATGAGATTAGCCTTACTTCAGGTGAATGATGGCGATGAAACTTACCTTATTGACACTATCCTTATTGAAGATCCTGGTAGTAATGCAGATTTCTTATTTTCTCCAACGGTCATCAAGATATTTCATTCCTGCAAAGAAGATCTAGAAGCTGTTTTTTCTTGGACAAAAAAAGAAATGGTAAACATTTTTGATACACAGATAGCAAATTCTCTTTTAGATGGGGATTTTTCGATAGGATATCAAGGCTTAGTAGAACAAGAGATGGATATTGTTTTAAATAAAAATGAAACTAGATCGAATTGGATTCGAAGACCTTTATCTGATTCGCAACTAAAATACGCAGCATTAGATGTGGAGTATTTAATTCATCTATATAAAGTTCAATTGGAAGAATTAATTAATACGGCTAAACTTGAATGGCATGATCAAGAAATTAAAAGATTAACAGAAGTCACATTCAATCCCTTACTTCATAACGAGCTAGAAAGAACGATAACTAAAGCAGAAGAAGCGGATCTTTTGCTAAGATTCAATAAAGTTGTTCAAATAATATCAAAAAAAGAAAAGATTAATCCAACCTTATTCTTTTCTAAGAAGGCTCAAAAAGATTTTCTGAGGTTGGTTTTTAAAGTAGGCATAGAAAACGCTTGCAATGAAATTACACCATGGAGAAGTCAACTAATTAAAGAAGATACTCTTAATCTTTTGAGATAACTTTATGTATTGGTTTATTTACATA
>CAJWHU010000006.1 GCA_913041325.1 uncultured Fidelibacterota bacterium
ATAACGCACCTGGTCCTCCATAGTAAATAGCTGTGGCAACTCCAGCGATATTTCCAATACCAACGGTGGCCGATAGAGCGGTTGTAAGAGCCCTAAAATGATTTAAATCTCCCTCGTCATCCGGATTATCGTAGACGCCTCTTGTGACTTCAATCCCATGCTTTAAGTATTTAATTTGAGGAAACCCAAGTTGCAGGGTAGCATAGATGCCGGTCCCAACCAACGCTAGCACCATTAGAGGCACTGCTCTCTGCGACGGAAACGACCAAATAGCCTCGAACGTACTTATACCAAAAGCGTACATTATGAAAATGATTATACCAAAAGAGACGATACCTGCAGTTTTTCTGTTCATCGTTATTGACCCTGTATGATTTAAAGGCTATTATTTTAATAGTAGTATATTTAATGATAAAGACTATTATTGATAATAATTCAATTAGGAAATACTTTTTATTTTTTTGTTTGACTAAATTTATTTACATCATTTTAGTATCAGGGTTTAATATTTATGATAATTGCAGGAGTAGATGAAGTGGGAAGAGGTCCACTAGCAGGTCCAGTTACAGCTGCGGCTGTGATTTTGAACAAAGATAATCCTATCCAAGGTTTAAAAGATTCTAAAAAGCTCACAAAAAAAGCCCGTGAAAAACTTTTTCCATTAATAACTGAAAAAGCTATCTCTATAGGAATCGGAAGCGTAGATGTGGAGACTATTGATAAAATTAATATTAGGGAGGCTACTTTTGTTGCGATGAATTCTGCGATTGAAAATTTATCAGTGACCCCTGAAAAGATTTTAATTGATGGTGAACCACTGAGAGACCAAAAAATAACTAATGAGGGAATAATAGGGGGGGATGATAAGGTTGATTCAATAAGGGCCGCCTCGATTATTGCAAAGGTTACTAGAGATCGTTTGATGGTCCATTACTCAAAAATTTTTCCTGAATATGGTTTTGAAAAAAACAGCGGATATGGTACGAAACAGCATCTTGACGCATTAAAAATTTTCAAGGCTACACCTATACACCGCAGGTCATTTGGGCCTGTAAAGAATTCTATGCCATCTATAATTTGGCTAGAGAAAGAGGGTAGAATCGAGTGGATGATGCAAAAACTAGCGGCGCTGTATTTAAAGAAACTTAATTATGAAATCATCCAGATGAATAGAACTCTTGATGCTGGTACTGAATTCAACATAATCGCACATTTTGATCAGCAAAGAATATTTATACAGGTTTTTCCATTTAGCTTGTATGAGGGCGATTTTGATAGCACAAAAAAAATTAAAGCGAAAAACAACATAGAATCAATAAATGAGGAGGACGGATATTTTGGTAAGCACAGATTAGACTATATTTTCGTAAAATTGAACAGAAACGACGCACCAAAAATCAAACATTTAAAAGGAATTCAGTTAACTTGAGTAATTCAAATTACTACAGCGACGATTAAAGCAAGATGGATAAGAACAAATTTATTTCAGAAGCAAAAGCTATATTTTTCATAATACTCGCTGTTTTATTAATTAAAGTAACAGTAGTTGAAGCCTATATTGTTCCAACTGGTAGTATGGAGAATACAATTATGACTGGTGATTTTTTAATAGGCAGCAGGTTTGTATATGGTATGCGAACCCCTGATTGGCTAGGCATTCCTTACACCGATATCGGTTTTTTTATTCCATACTATAAATTTCCAGCTTTTAAAATTCCTAAAGTAGGAGATGTGCTCATATTTAAATACCCAAGGGATATCTACGTTAAATATGTTAAGAGATGCGTTGCGGGACCTGGAGATACATTAACTATCTCGGATAAAAAGTTATTTGTCAACAGGCAGCTTGTGCCAATGTGGGAAAATGGAAAATTTTTAGCTCCACCGATGCAAAAAACGCTCAGCCAACCGGATATTTATCTCAGCTCAGATGTGAATATAAATAGAGATAATTTAGGGCCTGTTTATGTTCCTAAAAACGGTGATGTATTTCCAATACATGACGACACGAACTGGCGATATCTGTTGCCGATCATTTTAATGGAAGGCCATAAGGCATCACTGAGAAATGATGATGTTGTTTACGAATTTACTCTTCAGGATCCAAATGAGATATTTAGAAGAAAGGGGAACGAAAAAGTTTTTGAAGAATACTTCCCCTACGGTGGGAATTTAATAACTCCTTGGAGCGAGTCCCTACGACCCGAACATTTTAAGTTTTTAATCATTGATGGTAAACCTGTAGCGGAATATTCTGAATTTATCGTCAAACAAAATTACTATTGGGCCATGGGCGACAATAGAGATGATAGCCTTGATTCCAGATATTGGGGTTTTGTTCCTGAAAACTATATACTCGGGGAAGCCCTATTTGCATACTTCTCTTTGAATCTTGATACATGGATCCCAAGGTGGAGCAGAATCGGGACAGTAATAGATTAATTTATCTTGCGAATTATCCTATCTCTTTTAACGGTATTCTCTGTATTTAGATTTTCATTCTGCCCATCTTATCCAAGGATGGTTGCCCATTTCTCTTATGACGAACCAAGGAAGACGACACTAAATAGTATTCGTAATCATCTTATTAAACGAGGTTTTTCAATAAAAGAATATGCACCTGAAGACGGATTTTTATTTACAGATTATAAATTATATGAATGGGGAACGGGGAAGAGGCTTTTATCTGTTGCCGTACATATTAATGATAAAATAACGATCACAGGAATGGGTAAGATGGACGTGCCTGTTACCAACCTTGGTCCGCCAGAGGATTTAACAAAAATAAAATCTATGGACAAATTACCATATAGCGTGCAGAAAAAAACTTTTCTTCTCTTGTTAGAATCGTTTGAAGAAATTGGCCTCGATAGAATAAATCACTGGCCCTAAATTTGATGGTTGCTAAAAGTTCATTCTTTTAACAAATTTGTTGACTTACAATTGTTAATTCACTGATATTTTGTAACGATATAAATGAGTATTGATTTTGAGAGCAAAGAAGGCAGGGAGACCTACCTTAATGAAAAACTTGATAATTTATTGTCCGGTATGGATAGTGTTTATGGTCAAGTGCTCCTTGAGGAGTTAATTACCCGCCTACAGCGTACACTTGAAGATTTCAATGAGGAAATTGATGGTATTGTTGGTGGCCTAAAAGACAGTTCAGAGAGACGCAATCAGATTATTCACGATCTGATGGAGGGGAATGAAAGCGAACCAAATAAGGATGCAGGCGATGACCAAATGAGCTCCGATACTTCAGGATTAGATACTTCTGAAATGAGTGAATGGGAAAAACGCTTAGAAGGAATGAAATAAAGATTAGGATTAGACATGAACGGTAAAGAAAAGTTTTTATTTGGGGCAGTTTTAGTTTTCACCTTGGTTGCTTTTTATTATTGGGAAATGACCCGGCAATTGAATGAGAGAATGGATGAGCTGAACCTTGCAGACAAAAACCACGTAGACAAAGTTCTTGGAGCATACGCAGATAGCCTACGAACATACAATTTACGATTTATTGGCAGGGGAAAGCACCTTAGACAGGCCCAAAAGGATATCGTTTCTAATACAGATTTAATCGAAAATAATACGGACTCACTTGCGTCCATGATTGATGACGTAAGCTTTAAACTTGATAATTTCGTTAGAGATACTGAGAGAAACTTTAGAAACGTGAATAACGATCTTGAAGATTTAGCTACAGAGGTCAAGGGTACCGTAAGAAAGTTAAAACAGAGTATTTCCTCATTAGATCAAACAACTAAGGCTCTCGAGAAAAGACTAAAAGAAATTGAAGATCTCGCTTTAATCCAGAAAGAAAAAGCCAAAGCTGCTGACAGAGATTAAATTTACCTTATAAAGAACACCCTCCTAAGCAAAAGGGACTGGAAACGGTCCCTTTTTGCTTTTATAAAATAACATATTTCAAAATACAGTTGTAAATTTAAAAGAAATGAAGAATACAAAATTCTGGATCATTATTTACTTTATAGCCCTTATAATAGTTGGGTCACTAGGGTATTATTTTATTGGCGGAAGTGATTGGACACTTCTCGATAGTCTCTATATGACAATAATTACACTAGCCTCTGTTGGATATGGTGAGGTCCACACTCTTGATAACTATGGTAAAATTTGGTCCATTTTATTAATTATTTTTGGCGTAACTGGGGTCGGTGCATTATTTAGGACCATTAATGAAGAATTTATACAATCTCAACTTTTTTGGAAAAATAAAATGAAGAAAACAATATCAAAGCTTAAAAACCATTATATAATATGCGGCTATGGAAGAATGGGAGCAGTAATAGCGAAAGAACTTTCGGAAAAAGGAAAACAGTTTGTTATAATAGATTATAGCGAAGACAAAATAGAGGAAATTAGAGAAAAAGGTATGCTAGGATTAAAAGGTGATGCAACTAGCGAAGAAACCCTTAAAACTGCGAATATTGATAAAGCCGCCGGCGTTGCCGTGGTTTTAGACACAGATCAGGATAATTTGTTTGTGACTATGACTATAAATACAATCTATCCAGATATTTTTTTACTTAGTCGCTGCGCCAGGGAGCATAATCAAGAAAAGCTAGCTAGAGCGGGGGCAAATAAAGTCATTAACCCATATGTTTCCGGTGGGCATAGAATGGCTGAAATTTTGATTAAACCGCAGGTTGAAGATTCAATATCTGTTGTTTCGCCTAAAAACTCTAAAATGAATCTCACTATTGATGAAATCAGTTTAGACGGGGTTCAGAAATATGATGGTGTCACAATTAAAGATTCAGGAATTAGAGATAAATTTGGTGTATCCGTTGTCGGAATTATGGACGACGAAGGAAATTCAAAGATTAATCCTTCATCTGATTCGCTACTTTCCTCAAATCAGACGATTATTCTTATAGGAGAAGTTGATAAAATGAACCGTTTTAAAGATCAAATATAAAAAGTTCGCATAACATATATTATGTATAACTGAATTATATTTACCTTTTTTCACTTATAATTAAATATGTATTCTTTAAACCTATCCCTTTTATTTTGATTCCCTCCCTTTTTTGGACGATAAAGTGATCTTTAATAAGGTTATATGTGTCTTCCGAAACCTGCACTTTATTTTTCACGCCAGTTGATTCCATTCTGCTTGCCATATTTACTGAAGCACCCCAAAGATCATAAGCAAATTTATTCTTGCCTATTACGCCTGCTACAACTGGTCCTGAATGAATTCCTATCCTAATGTTAAGCTCCATTACTTCAATCCCAGAATTGATTGTGTTTATGGTATCAATCATTTCTAATGCCATTTTAACCAAACTTAGCGCTGAATCCTTTGAGTTACTGCTTAGACCAGAGACAGAAAAGTAATTATCTCCAATTGTTTTAATTTTTTCGATACCATATTTTAAACTAAGGTCATCAAATTCAGAGAAAATTTTATTTAATACTGATACAAGATCTGCCGGTTTTAAATTTTTGGACTGAGGTGTAAATTCAACAATATCGGCAAATAGGATGGATACCTCATTGTGCTTATCAGCTATTATTGATTCGCCTGCCTTTAGTCTATCGGCTATATTCCTAGGCAAAATATTAAGTAAAAGTTTATCTGATTTATCTTTTTCAAGTTTAATTTCTTTAAGAAGCTGTTGCTCTTTATCCCTAAGTAGTTTTTTTTCTATGCATGCTGAAATTCTTGCTTCTAGTATTGTTTTATCGAATGGTTTTGTTACATAGTCATCTGCTCCTAATTCAATACATCTGTATATGCTAGTTAAATCATCCATCGAGGTAAGCATTATTATTGGAGTTTGGTAATATCTCTTATCCTTTTTTAAAAATTCAAGCACCTCATATCCATTCATGTTAGGCATAATTATATCGAGAAGAATTAAATCTGGCTGAGTATTTTTAACTGATTTAATTGCCTCTACACCATCATTAGCAATTTGAACTTCATTCCCAAGTTTCTCTAACCTTTTTTTGAGAAGTGCTGTATTATTTACATTATCATCAACAACAAGGATAGAGCCCTTTACCACTTTTGTTTTTTCATCTTTATCTAATGGTTGAATGCTATTTAGAACACCTCTAATGTCATCGATGCCTGCTCCCTTCTTTTGAAAAATTTCTTCAGGGTTAAATGATACTATATTACCTATCTCTTTCGTGAGTGCTTTTCCGGATTTTATAATTTTATTTAAATCCTCAGAGTAGTTTTCTAAATCAATGCTCTCTCTATCATCTAATAGCATTTCACTATACCCAATTACTGTATTTATTGGCGTTCGGAGTGAACTCTCTAAATTGGAAGCAAGTTTGGAAAAATTTTCTCCACTATTTTTAAAATTTATATCAGACAATGATTCATCTATTATTTGAAGAATCACTCCTCCTGAGTTATGAATTTTTTGTAAATCTTTAATTGGTGCATCATAACCCTCATCTTCACAATCTTCCATCAACATTTCGCTAAACCCTAAAATTGCATTTACTGGGTTTTTTAAATTGTGTCTTGCCTTGCTGATTAAAGCATCTTTTTCCCTACTATTAGCCACAGTTTTGTGAGATAGTTAGTCTGTTAAAAATTCTTTAATCTTTCCCAACAATCGTTTGAATTCTATCGGTTTTGTATCATACTCATCCGCACCAGCACCAAGTGCTTTCTCGCGGTCTCCTGCCATAGCATGTGCCGTTAGGACTATAATAGGGATTGATTTTGTCTCAGAATCTGCTTTTAGAGTAGATGTGGCTTCCCATCCATCCATTATTGGCAGGCTAAGATCCATTAAAATAATATCTGGATACTCGGTTTTGGCCATCTCTACACCCTCTTGACCATCAACAGCCATGACGACATCAAATCCTTTTCTCATCAATCTTCTAGACAGCATGTCCCTGTTCATTTCATTATCTTCAACTATTAATATTTTTGCCATTTTGTTACTCTCTTTTCAATGTTTTTATTCTACGACCTATTTCACTCAGTAGCTCATCTTTAGAGTATGAACCTTTTTGCATGATTGCTTCAACATTTCCCTTCAACTTACTATGCTCCTCTGATGTCAAGTCCTTTGCCGTTATGACAACTACTGGAATATCCAACCATTTTTTGTTTGTTCTTAAATTTTCTGCAAACTCAAAACCATCCATCTCTGGCATCATCAAGTCTAATAAAACTAGTGCAGGCTTTGAATTTTCAACCATTTCTAATCCCTCTTTACCGTCTTTAGCCATTACTACCTTAAAATCATTTGCCTCAAGACTTTTTTTGAGCATTTCTCTTGTTATGTCATCGTCTTCTACGATAAGAATACTTTGTGATTGAGTTTGGATTTTGTGCTTATCTAAGATTGCTGACAACCGTTCCCAATCAACTGGCTTGGTTAGATAGTCGGTAGCTCCAAGGCTAAAACCAATGTCTGGCTCATTGAGCATTGATAGCATAATTACTGGTATGTTGCGAGTTTCCTCGTTGTTTTGTAATGCAGTGAGCACTTCCCATCCATCCATTTCTGGCATCATAACATCTAAAGTTATTAAATCAGGCTGATGCTGAGATGCCATTTCTAACCCTTTTGAACCGGAACTGGCCTGCAAAATGTTGTATTTTTCTTTTTTAAGAAATTTTTTCATTAGATCTTGGGCGTCCTGGTCGTCATCTATTACTAAGATTGTAAACGCTTCTTGCTGATTAACTGTATGAGAATAATCACCTTCCTCCTTTACTTTTTTCGGATCAATAACGGTTTTTGGTATTGAGACTGTAAAGGTGGTACCTTTATCAACGATTGATTTGAGATTAATACTGCCCCCCATCATTTCTGAAAACATTTTTGTAATGGTTAGACCTAGACCTGTTCCACCAAACTTTCTTGTTGTTTTTTCATCCGCCTGGGTAAAAGGCTGAAAGACTTTATCAACCTGCTCCTGAGTCATTCCGATTCCTGAATCTGCGATATTAAAGTCAAGCATCGAGCTGTTTTGAGCATTATCATTTACTAGAATATTAATTTCTCCTTCTTTGGTGAATTTTGTTGCGTTGCTAAGAAGATTTAACAATATTTGACGAATCTTTGTTACATCAGCTGAGATACATTTTGTTTTAGTTTGAATCTTAAGATTTAAAGAGTTATCATTTTTATCTACTAGTGGCTTTATAGTAGAGACCACTTCATTGAGAATTTTTTCAAGTTCAAACTCCTCTATAAAGAGTTCCATCTTTCCAGACTCTACCTTTGATAAGTCTAGAATCTCGTTTATCAATCCCAGCAAGTGCTTTCCTGAGCTATTTATTTTCTCTAAGTCAGGTATAAAGTCCTCATTCTCATCTTCCGCATCCTCGATTAACATTTCACTATAGCCAATAATCGCATTCAAAGGAGTTCTCAGTTCATGGCTCATGTTAGCTAAAAATGTGCTTTTTGCCTCATTGGCAGCTTCGGCTTCCTTTTGTGAATCCAGTAGGTCCTTATTCTTTTGCTCTAAGGTTAATCTTGCTTCTTTATCTCTTCTTTGGGCGCTTAATCTCAGCTTCTCATTGAATTCCTTCTGTTTCTTAAATTTTTTTATCCAATAGAAGGTTGTATAAAATGTAATAACAAGAAATAGAATAAAGGGTACTAGGAGAACTGAGCTTATGTACATTAAGCTTGCTCATACGATTCTAAGAAGTCACTTGTATCCTTGATGGTTTTCTCTATCGGTATTGGATCGTAATTCAGAATTGTTTTTGCAAGATTCGTATTAAAGCTAAAGTCAACTCCAAGCAGAGGCTTTACAGGTTTGATAGTCTTATCAAAATTCGCCATAAACTTTACTAGAAAAACAGGAGGAGTAAATGTAGGAGCTTTATGTCCAAGCTCATTTAACATTGCACAAAACTCTTTAACCCAATATGTATTTTCAGCGAGAATCATTCTTTTTCCAATTGACTCATCATTCTCCATTGCAGCAATGTGCATCCTTGCAACGTCTCGTACGTCAACAACACCAAATTTTAATGGAGGTGCAACTGGCATTTCTTTGTTGATCATCATCAAAACAAATTCAAGTGAACCTCTTCTTACTGGAGAGCCAATTCCGGGACCCAAAACCAATGAAGGCAGTATAGTTGTCAACTTCATAGATTCATTTTTGGATACAAAATCCCAAGCAGCCTTCTCTTTTAATGCTTTTCCCTTTGTATAGGCATCTAAATTGGTGTCCGATAAATTAGTCCAGTTATTTTCATCAATATACCGGACTGTATCCTCTACAGTCGAATCCATCCAGATAGAGGCTACTGAGGAAGTAAGTACAATCCTATTTACTCCATTATCTCTGGCAATTTTGAATACCCTCATTGCCCCATCTTCATGTGGACCAGTCAGTTCTTTTTCGCCACCCTCAAAGCTCATGGGAAACGGTCCCGCAATATGTATAATTGCATCACACCCCTTAATTGCATCTTCCCAACCTTCATCTTTCAATAGATCTGCCTGATGAAATTCTAAATTAATTTCTTTGTTTAAGTGGTTCTCCAAATCAGACTTGACTTCAGAAGATCGGCCTATATCCCTGATGGTTGTTCGAACACTATATCCTTTTTCAATAAGCTGGGCAATGCAATGTTTGCCTATGTAAGAAGTTCCTCCAGTCACTAAAATATTCTTCATGATATTTTTCCTTTTTTATAAAGTAACCTAATTATATGATATAACTATTAAAAATAATCGACGAAAATGCTACTTAATTTAGAATAATTTTTAAAAGTATTATCCATAAATGGATACAGTAACATTAAAAAAAGTAATTCTGAAACTAGGTCAGATAAAATTAAAGATAATTAACCTAAGAGGATGTTAATAATTTTATTTGGGATATATATTATTTTACGAATTTCAGCTTGTGCAAGATACTTTTCGCCAAAAGGTGTTTTTTTCACTAATTCCAAAACGCTACTTTGGTCCATATCTAAAGCTATCTCCACTGTTCCTCTTTTTTTGCCATTAAACTGGACAGCAATGATTGTTTTATCCTCTAATATGAGGTTACTATCATAATCTGGCCAATTCAATTTTGTTATTTCGCCATACCCAAGTTTTTCGTTCAGCTCTTCTGCGATATGAGGAGCAAAAGGGTTTAAAAGAATTAAAAAATTTTGTAATACTTTTTTATCAAGATTTTCTAGATTGGATAGGTGATTAGTGAGTATCATTAGTTGAGAGACTACAGTATTGAACTTTAGATCATTTAGGTTGTCAGAAACTTTCTTTATCGTCTGATGAAGTATTCTTTTGGTTTCATCATCACAGCAGTCTTCTAGAATTTTAGTATTTTCATTATGAAAAAGCTTCCAAACCTTTTGTAAAAATCTATAACACCCTTGTAGACCTTTGGTATTCCAAGGTTTAGATTTTTCTAAGGGTCCCATAAACATTTCATATAGCCGAAAACTATCGGCTCCATATTTTTTCACTACATCGTCAGGGTTTATGACATTTCCTCGAGATTTACTCATTTTTTGCCCATCTTCACCCTGTATCATACCCTGATTAAATAATTTTTTGAATGGTTCCCGAGATGTAACCAAACCTAAATCATAAAGCACATGATGCCAAAATCTTGAATATAATAGGTGTAATACTGCATGCTCAACTCCGCCTATGTAGAGATCCACAGGCATCCAGTATGACTCCTCCTCTTTTCCCCATGGCAGTTTTTTGTTGTTTGGATCTGTAAAGCGTAAAAAGTACCAGCATGACCCCGCCCACTGTGGCATTGTATTGGTTTCTCTCCTCCCATCTTTTATTTCTACCCAGTCTGTTATATTAGCTAGTGGAGATTCTCCCGTCAAGGCAGGCTCGTACTTGTCGACTTGCGGCAAGGTCAGTGGCAATTCTGTATCGTCTAATGGTCTAATTTTCCCGTCATTTGTATGAACCACAGGTATAGGCTCACCCCAATATCTTTGCCTTGAGAAGAGCCAATCTCTAAGTTTATACTGAATCTTGCCCTTCCCCTTATTATTTTTACTGAGCCATGAGATAGTTGCTTTAATTGCCTCAGGGACAAACATATCATTCAGGTCAAGACCATAATCGTTGGACGAGTTAACCATTTTGCCGTTTATATTATCAGTATATGCTTCAGTATTTATATCGCCTCCAGACACAACTTCAACAATCGGGAGTCCATACTTTATTGCAAACTGATAGTCACGCTCATCGTGTCCAGGTACGGCCATTATAGCACCAGTGCCATAATTCATCAAGACATAGTCTGCTACCCATACAGGAATTTTTTCATTATTAACCGGGTTAATTGCGTAGCTACCAAGAAAAACACCAGTCTTATCCTTGTTTAGATCTCCTCTATCCAAGTCGCTTTTTTTCTGGGACTCCCCAATATACAATTCAACCTTCTCAAGATACTCCGGGGTCGCTAGTTCTCTAACAAGTGGATGTTCTGGAGCTAAAACTAAATAAGTAGCACCAAAAAGGGTATCCGGTCTGGTGGTAAATACTGTAATATTAGAATTAATGTCTTTTATGTGAAATATTACTTCAGAGCCTTCTGACTTACCTATCCAGTTCCTTTGAAGCTCTTTAACATGATCTGGCCAATCGAGCGAATCCAAACCGTTAAGCAGTGACTCTGCATATTCTGTGATCCTAAACATCCACTGACGCATCGGTTTCCGTACCACTGGATGACCGCCTATCTCCGATACTCCGTCTACGACCTCTTCGTTAGCTAACACTGCCTTAAGCTCTGGGCACCAGTTGACAGGCACCTCCGCCTCATAGGCTAAACCTTTTTCATATAATTTTAGGAAGATCCACTGGGTCCATTTATAGTAACCTTCGTCTGTTGTATTTACTTCTCTATCCCAATCATAACTAAACCCGAGCATTTTAATTTGCCGTTTAAAATTTGCAATATTTTCCTCAGTTGTTATTTTAGGATGGGTGCCGGTTTTTAGAGCATATTGCTCAGCAGGAAGCCCGAAAGCATCCCAGCCCATTGGATGTAAAACATTATAGCCTTGCAGTCTTTTATAGCGGCAATAAATATCGGTAGCGGTATACCCTAGTGGATGCCCTACATGGAGTCCTGAACCTGACGGATACGGAAACATATCGAGAACATATAGTTTTTCTTTGGTGTGGTCGACATCAGACTTGAAAGTTTTTTCATCGTCCCAATGTCTTTGCCACTTAGATTCGATTTTTAAATGATCATATTCCACATTAAAAAAATGTTATTGACTGTTAGGACAGAGATCTTGTGGTTGCTAAAAATTTGGTGTCTAAAACATAAGAGATAGGCCCAATGTCAGATTTTCATCTCTGGCTTTATATGGCAGACCTGTGTCTCTATTTATAATTAACTCACTATCGTTATCGTATCTGGAATTAAATTTGTTTGTGTAATTTAGATTGACCGTGAGGGCTTCATAAAATGTAGAGAGTGAAATTTGGAGCTCATGCTCTAGAAGGTAATCATTAAAATCATCTACTCTTGGTTTATAGTAAAACCTGTAATCAAAGACTAAATTGTCTTCAAATAATTTTAGCTTTAGCTTAGGCCTGATGGAGTGTCTAAAAAATTCTTCTGGCTTCGCTTCGGTAGAATCATCGTAATAAAAAACAGAGGAATCGGTGTATGCATAAAATGTTGTATCATTATTGTTTATATCTGCTCCGTCTGCGTAATAATACCACCAATCATAATAGTAGTCCCAATCAGCGTAGTCAGCTGGGTCTAAGGCAGTAGAATCAGTAAAATAATAATCACCAGCTGCTAATGCCGATGTGGAATCTGTATAGGTGTAATAATTATAATCTTCTTTTTCTGCTAAGAAAGCATAGCTCACAGAGAACATCCTACTTAATCCAACCTTGGCTCCAAGACCGTAATTTAGCCTGTCTTCGAGTCCAATTGATTTGTCAAAGGATTTTTGTAAGAATAAAAATGGTGAAAATCTTTGGTTTGCCCAGACATCAAATTTAAGTGTAATGGACTGATCGTCAGTAAAGGGCTGCCCTTCAAGCTGGTCATCACTTCGATTAAAGTCAAATAAAAATTCGGTATCTTTCAGGGTACCGAGATCCCCTACCAGAGTAAAGTTTAGACCATAGTAGAGGGATAAAAAGTCAGTGTTGCCTTTGTCTTGAGAGTAGCTTATGTCTACACTTGTGTACATCTCGCTAGGACTAGAAGCTGTATCATCCACTGTGACAGTATCGGTGTTTTGGGATTGTACCACAGATGAGAGCAGAAATAGCATAAAATAAAAAGTTTTATTCTTTAATGTAGGCATAAGATTTCCTAATTATTATCCATAAAATTTAGCAGGATTTGGCGAAAAAAAAAGGGTACGATGAAGTACCCTTTTTTCTTGAAATAAGATAAGGTTAGTTTTTGTTACCAAAAACTTTTGAGAAAAAGCCTTTCTTCTTTTTCTTACCTTTTTTGGAAAATTTCTTTCCCTTCTTTTTCTTTTTCTTTACATCTGCGCTAGCTACTAAGGTGCCTTCACAATCCTGCTCAACTGCGAATTCAATTTGCTTTGATTCAACAGCAGTTTCAGCAGGCAGTACTGCTACAAATGAAAACATGAGCAGCGCTGATATGATTGATTTAAATAAGCGAGTCATCATAACTCTCCTTTTACTTTACTTTTGGTTAACCATGACCATCTTATATTGTAAGACGATCTATACTAATATATTTTGAACATGCATTAATTGTCAAGACATATTCAGGCTGTATTGACCATTTTGTGATATTTGACACAAAATTGGTTTCTTGTGGCTATTATTTTTTTTAATATTTCGCGCAAAATTCGGAACTTTATCATAATTAAAACATATATATCTACTGAAATTAGGAGATTTTAGATGGTTAGGATTGATAACCTCTCAAAAAATTACGGGACTGTTCAGGCGGTTGACTCGATTTCTTTTAGTCTTGGTGAGAGCGAGATTGTAGGATTTCTTGGAGCAAATGGTGCTGGCAAAAGCACCACTCTTAAAATGATCACTGGATACCTCACTCCCTCCGCAGGGAATGTGTATCTCGACGAAATGAACATTATAGACAATTGTCTAGAAATTCAAAAGATGATTGGCTATTTACCTGAGTTAAATCCGCTTTATTCAGAGATGAAAGTGCACGAGTATTTAAAGTTTCACGCATCAATTCGTGGAATAGATGGTGATGGCTTCACAGAATCTCTGAAAAAAGTTGTGGCTGATTGCGGCCTTCAAGGTGTAGTCCATAGAACGATCGGGAACTGTTCGAAAGGTTACAAACAGAGGATAGGGCTTGCAGCAGCTATGATACATGATCCTAAAATTTTAATTTTAGATGAACCTGTAACTGGGCTAGATCCCAACCAGATTGTAGAAATCCGTGGATTGATCAAGAAATTAGGCAAGGAGAAACTTGTTCTAATGTCATCACACATTCTGCAAGAGATACAGGCAACAGTCGACAGAATTATTATCATTGACAAAGGTAAAATTGTTGCCGATGGAACTAGTGATGAATTAATTGCGGGTTCTCAAGGGCTTACAAACCTGCACCTTGAAGTGCAAAATGCAGATGAAAACGACCTTCAAGATATTAGAGCCAAGGTTCCCTCTATCAGTCTCAAGTCTGTTCATAAGGAGACCGATTCGATAAAAGCGGTGCTAGAGTATAAATCAACAACAGATCCTAGAAAGGATATATTTAATTATGCTGTTGAGAAGTCATGGACCATATTAGAAATGAGCAAGACGGAAAAAAACCTTGAGGACATTTTCAGGAACCTAACTAGTCCTAAAAATGAAGGGGGCGAAAGTGAATAACGTATTAACCATTTTTAAGAAAGAATTGCATTCATTTTTTACTAGTCCAATGGCATACGTCTTTTTGGTTGTATTTGCTCTTGTTAACGGATATTTTTTTAACATACAATTTTTCCTCATAAACGAGTCAGATATGCGAGTATTATTCGGTATTGTTCCTCTTGTTTATCTCTTTTTCATTCCAGCAGTGTCCATGGGGCTCATATCAAGGGAAAAAAGCCTTGGGACTATAGAAATTATATCCACGATGCCCATTCTTGAGAGGGAGATTGTTATAGGTAAGTATCTTGCTGGCCTAGCACTAATCATTTTAGGTCTTGTAACCACTCTAATACATTACGTTACACTTATTTCCGTTGGTTCATCCATCGATCATGGTGCAGTCTTTGCAGGCTACCTGGGACTTGCGCTGTTGGGTGGTGTCTACACGGCCGTTAGTTTATTCGCAAGTAGTGTCACCGATAATCAGGTGATCGCATTCATTGTTGGAATAGCAATTGTTCTCGTATTCTTTATGCTCGATAAACTACTCTTTTTCGTTCCCCCATCCTTGAGTGGTATTATCCAATACCTAGGAACAGACTTTCACCTGTCAAACATGTCAAGGGGCGTAATTGACACCAGAAACCTTGTTTATTTTGGCTCTGTAATCGGATTCTTTCTGGCCTTAACAGTTCGCATTCTAGAATCAAGAAAATGGAATTAATATAATGTTAGTTAAAAACAAAAACTCATTTTTAATTTATGTAGGGGCTCTTTTGTTTGGGCTCATTATACTTAACGTTACAGCAAGAGATCTATTTTACCGGTATGACCTAACAGACAATAAAAAGTTCTCTCTTTCATCTTCAAGCAAAACTATCGTATCGAAGCTGGATGATCGCTTAACAATGAAAGTATACTTCTCAGATGACTTGCCTAATGAGCTGGGTAATACAAGAAGGTTCTTGCAGGATATACTGGAAGAATACAGAGCAAAGTCCAACTATGTAAACTTTTTCTTTCATGACCCAGAGTCCGATACTGATCTTGAGGAACAAGCTCGAAAGGATGGGATCCAGCCGGTACAGATGCAAGCTCTAGAGAATGATGAAATGGTTGTCAAAAAGGTCTATCTGGGAATGGTTTTACTTTATGAAAACAAAAAAGAAATCATACCATTAATACAGTCCACTGCAGGTCTAGAGTACATGATTAGCACGAAGATTAAATCTCTTATTAATCTTGATAAGAAAACCGTTGGCATTATGCATCTTGACCAAGAAAATCAACCTAAAACTGAAAATC
Organism: uncultured Fidelibacterota bacterium; assembly: GCA_913041325.1. Next base: position 16,128 of record CAJWHU010000006.1, read on the forward strand.
TTACTTCGCAATTAAATCAGCATTATAATTTTAGAGCACTTAATCCAAAAGATAAGCTCCCAAATAATGTAGATGTCATCCTCATAACTGGTGCCACAGATTCAATTGATACTTCTGCTTACAACAATCTAAATGAATTTTTGGCCTCTGGTAAAAAGATTTTACTAACCCAGAGCGGAGTTAATGCTGATATCCAAACGCAGCAAGCGACACCAATAAACTCCAACATATTTGACTTGCTGCTAGCCCATAGGCTAAAATTAAATAAAAACTTAGTTCTTGACTCTAAGTGTGGTAATGTTCAGGTGCAACAATCTGTCGGGCTCTTTAGAATGAATAGGGCAGTTCAGTATCCTTTCTTCCCTGTAATTGACCGTTTTAATAATGAGGACTCCACAGCAAATATAATTGTTGATAACCTGGAACAAGTCTTGCCACTTTTCCCAAGCGAAATAGTAATTGATACTGTTGAGAATAGTATAGTGTCTAGCGTAATACCGTTATTTAGCTCGTCGGACAATAGTGGGCTGATGGAGTCCAATTTCATTTTAAGCCCAGATCCACAACAAAATCCGTTCATAAAGATGCTTGGACAAAAAGGAAAGATTATTGCTGCCACCTCAAAGTTAGCAAACGGTGGTGAGCTCATGTTAATCTCCGATTCAAGATTTTTAAGCGACGAGGGTGGTATGTCCATACCGGATAACATAGTTTTTTTAATGAACACCGTTGATTATCTCGCCGGCGATAAGGATCTCATATCCTTACGATCAAGAGAAATCAGCTCGCGACCCTTAGATATCCTTGGTCTTACGGACCAAGAGGAGGCATCTCTATCGCAAGAGATGAAAGATAAAATGAAGAATAAAATCAAAAAAAGATGGAAGTTCATTAATTTAGCCTTGCCGTCATTTTTGATAATCGGTTTTGGAATATTTCGATTTCGTAAGGATAAGAATCAAGCGGAGGTACTAAAACAGATATATGACTAAAACAACAAAATATAGTTTAGGAGCGTTGGGCTTAATTTTCCTCCTATTTTTGTATAATAGGAACACGCAGAACTCATTACAGGTTAGTGGAGTTAGTATTTTTGAGGGTGAACGTGATGATGTTTACAGAATATTATTAACTGAAGACAAAAAATCTATTGATCTCGTAAGAAATGATTCAACCTGGAGCATCGTAGGCAACGACTCGCTGGTTACCAGAGAATCGCAAATTGATAAGGTATTTGACAGACTTCTTATGGTGAAAAAAGAGTCCATAAGGACATCAAAAAAAGAAAAATGGGAAAAATTTGGTGTCGATGATTCATTAGGTAGGCACATTAAAATTTTCGACAGAAACGATAATTTAATCCTGCACTATATTTTCGGTAATTCAGGGTCTGACTTTCAGCATAACTATGTAAGAGAAAACTTATCCAACGATGTTTACAGAACCGATGACAACGTCTATTTTCTACTAAATTGTAACCCCACCTACTGGGGGGAGAAGCCGCCTAAGCCAACCCCTGCTGTTGCTGATAGCGTCAAAACATTAGAGTGATCTGATAATGAGCTTCAAGAATTATTGTCTTATATATTTTAAGTAAGCAACAGTCTAATTGAAAAGTTCAAATAAGCAAATTATGGTTGTCGGGGATAGAATTCTTATTACCCCTGACACAGGAGAGAAAAAGTCACCGGCTGGTCTATATCTACCCCCTAGTGTTGTTGAGAAACAAGAAGTTAGAGGAGGAATTGTTGTTGAAGTAGGACCAGGTATAGCAATGGGTAGTCCTGAAGGTAGCTTTGATGAACCTTGGAAAGAAAGTAAACAAAGTATAAAATATATTCCTACTCAGGTTGAAATTGGAGACTATGCATTATTCCTTGGGAAAGCGAGTATTGAAATAAAAATTGAAAAAAAGGATTATCTTATCGTCCCGCAAACAGCTATTTTAATCCTAATAAGAGATGATCTAGATGTTGTTTTATCCTAATTTGGCCGTAAAATTTTTAAAAGCTTATCCAACCCCTTGCTTGCGATATCTCTTATCTTTACGTCAAAAACACTATTAAAGTTACCCTCCTCGGGATTTATGTCAACACAAAGTGCTCCACTATTTTTAGCAAGGTTAATATAGCCCGCAGCAGGCCATACCAAGCCGCTAGTTCCTATACTAACGAATAAATCACAATCAGAGATTATAGCCGCTGCCCTATTCATGATTTTATGGTCAAGCGAGTCTTCAAACCATACAATGTCAGGCCGAAGCCATGATCCGCATTTGCACATTCTTTTGACATACTTATAGTTTTCTAAATCGTTAATTGTATAATTGTCCTCATCACATCTTAGTCGCCAAAGGGATCCGTGTAGCTCTAAAACATTTTTAGAATATGCTCGTTGATGCATACCATCAATATTTTGCGTTATTATGTCTACCTGGCCTAATTCATTCTCTAAATTTTTTATAATTTGATGTCCATTATGTGGGGTGGCTTCAAGAGCTTCCATTCTTCTTTTTTCATGGAAGTCTAATACACCTATAGGGTCTGTTTCAAATGCCTCTTGGCAGGCTACATCTCGCCATTTATAACTATCCCATATTCCTCCCTCCCCTCTGTATGTGTGTATCCCTGACTCTGCGGACATGCCAGCACCGGTAAAAAATACAATTTTTTCATCCTTTCTCATTTTGATTTAAATAAAGTGACAACAGTAGTCACAATTGCATTTTATTTTTCATAATCCAAATTAGTCCTCAAGTCATTCACAATTTTTTCAATATCGTTTCTAAAATTTTCATCCTTGTAATAATCAATATATTCTTCCCCATTGAAGACCTGATTTTTGACCTCTAGATAGCAATCGTAGCGAAATTTATTGTATAAATCGTAGGTACCTGATTTTATCCTTCCAGTAATATAAATTCTGGTTCTGGCTTCAAGAAACCCTTTTCCTAGTTCATCAGTGTTTGGATCCCTTATTTTCCATCTAGTTGTCATGTAAGAAGAAATTGGACCATTATCAAAATACTCAATCTGATAATTATACCTTAACAAAATCTCTTCAATTAGTTCTTGAAAATTATCTGTGCCTGCTCTACCAAGGTAATACTTGTTTACATTCTCAGAATTTCTTTTTACAAATGGTGCTAGATGCAAGCATCCCAACTCAAATAAAAAAAATGATAATAGAAATAGGTATTTGGGATTCCTTGATAGTCCAAAGCGAGTTGCCATATCCGCTAGATCGACATTTGGTCAAAATTGAATAGCACTGTTTTAATTCGTAGACGTCGGTAGTTTTTTTCGGTCCTTGATTGCAGAATAAACCAATAAAATGACCATTAACAGCAGTATCCAGATTGTAGCATGGTGGTATTGACCACCTGAATACTTAATCAGATCGGTAAACCTACCAATAAGTAAGGATATTCTACCCATCACTGCAAAGCCAAAAGAAGCGCCAAAAGAGATCATTAAAAAATATATCCCCAACTTAGTTATTTTACCAAAATTTCCTTTATGCTCTCTAGAAAAGAAAAAATATAGTAAGCCGGTTATGGTTCCAACAAAAATTATTAGGTTGTTAAAATGTGATTGCCCAAGTAGACTAAAGAAAGGAAGTTCAGTTCCTACTATGGGCATAATAGTTCCTTTAACCTGGCCCAAAACATTAGAGTTTAGGTACCCATATGCCCTCAAGCCAGCAGCCATTCCTACGGTGTAAGCAATCCCCCATCTGGCCATCCAATTAAACGGTCCATATAAACTCAGTAACATCATAACACCTAAGCCTAAAGGTATAAGGTATATTAGGTCAATATCATGGCCTTTATCGATGCCTCCCGGAGGAAAAACACTACCTGCAAAAATACTAAGAAGATCATAGATCCTATACCATAAACCATCTTCCGCGTAATTTTTTGATGGAAATAATCTACCGAATAGGTTTGGTTGTATTTGGGTCCAGAAAAATATGGACATCCAATAGCCGGCGGATACACCAACAAAAATATGTTCTGCAACCTTATAGAATGGATTATCTTTATATAAAAATGAAAAGATTGACAGCGTTAAAAACACTGCTATCCAAACTCCAAAAGTTTCCATGCTCATTTATCAATCTTCCCTAATTTTATTTTGCCTATTTCGCTCAATAAAGTAACCAATATTGCCAAATATAATGAAGATCACTATTACAAGGTGAGCCACAGACTGTGCGTCCATACCGCTTGTGCCAATCCCTTTTACACCAATTAATGCCTCATATTCCGCAGCACCTGGCATACCAGCTAAGACTCCTTGGAGCTGGCCTGCTTGAACATATGGCATGACCTCATTTACCTGGATAGAGGTAGTTCCAGTTGTCATCTTGATGTCAGTGGCATCAACAGCAAACTGTACCCACTCTATTGTTCCAGGGTATCCAGCTGATGCGGAGAATAAGAAGTCGAAATCTTCAAACTTATTAATGCCATCCATCATTGGAATCTCGGTTACTTTAGTTCCCCGTGCATCTATTGTGTATAGCTTTCTAATATCACTTACTATGCCCTTAACAACGGCTTCGTTACCGGGTCTAAAGCCTAGTAGCACATAGTCTTCCCCATAGGTTAAACCGAATTCTTTGACTGCTACCTCTTCAAGTGCCTCTTCAGCCATAAATAAACCATCGGCCCATAAGCATACTATATATACTTTGTGTCCATTTCTAAACAAATGTCTCAAAACAGATGTAGTCATTGGGTGAATTTCAGGCTTGGTACTAGGCCCATACTCGCAGGATACTAAAACTTTTGAATTGGGTTTTAAATTATCAATTGAATCATATGCTTGTTTCGTGGTAGCTGTTGCTCTGATTGGCAAGGAAATTGGATAAAGAAGCGGAAGCAGCACAACAATACCAATAGTTAAAAATATCCACCTTCTGTCTACTTTGCCAAGTTTAAGGATTAGTTCAATTAGATTGTTCATTATTCACCTATGTAGGACCTCTCAATACCAAGTATATACCTGATTGAGGTGCCAAAAATTCCTAAGCCAATTCCTATCATTATGGATCTTGCACCAGCAACATTGGGGTTTTTATAGATCCACTCCTGGAGGTAAGGCAGATAAAAAAGACCAGGCTGGTCTACGGGCCATCCCATATAAAGCCCAAGCAACGAGACAAGAGCTATTCCAGAAATTACAGTTATGGCTGTGGTTAGCTTATTCTTATAAATACCGTTTATAGCAATCCCCGAAACAAGAACCAGAAGATACATTACAAACCAGCTGGATATGTTGCTCCCTAGAGGAACGCGGCCAATCATTATTATGATCCCGGAAACGAGTAGTAAAGTTGCTTCAAAATTTCTAATCCTAAAGGCTCTATAGGAGGCAGAGGCAACGTAAAATGCAAGCAGAGCAAACATGGTTGCTTGCATAGGAGCAAACATATAATTAAACATCCATTTAAAAAGCGTACCCTTGCCCGTCACATGAGTACCCCACTCTACATCTGGATTACCCTTATAAAAGAAACCAGCTATTATTGCAAAAATTAAGCCACCAACGGCAAACAAACTATACTCCCAACCGGATTGCTTTGTGAGTATTTTCTGCATTTGAAGTTTAAGTAAATTGAATCCTCCCAAAAATATGGCAAAGCTTGCAAGAATATCAAACCACTGGGTCGCATCATCATCTATAAAACTTTTCATACCTGGTTGGTCAGTAAACCAGCCAAACAGAGTTAAAAAACCTATGACTGATACTATTAATATTGGTATTTGTCTTTTCCAGAGCATTGTTACCTGACAGTTAGGATACTCAAAATATCTAGATTAATTAATTGCAAGTCGAATAAAAGTCTCAACAGCACCCCACCAACAATAAGGGCTATAATAACCAACTTAATCATATCCTGCCCTTTCACACCACCCACCAATTCTGGTTTTTCGGAGAGATAAGCACTGGCCGCAAAAAACTCCTCACCGATAAGGGTATAGTCGCAGGCAGTTACAAAAAATGGTATCTGGGTTGGGGAGGCAGTACCTGCAATTTGAATTGCTCCGATCGAGTTACCCGTTTCTGCGAGAATTAGGGATTCAGCATAAAATTTGCCCATGTATATACAGGCTGCTGGCTTTTCCCTGACCATTATTCCATTGACACCAGCGGCATAGGCAAATTGTTCATCGGTAACATAATGCACCATGTCTTCGTGAAACATATCAGGCCGACCTTCTATCAGATATGATTCTTTGCACGCTTCTCTAGCTGCTTTCATAACAATCGCTCTTGAAACTGGAACATTTAGAGGGGTTTCATACCTTGCAGTCATTTTTGAAACATGACCAAGTACGATAACTCCAGCTACGGTCTCAACCTGATCCATGTCCTGTATACCGGGAACGTATAATACGGGTTTACCCATTTCGGTGGATCTGCCCACTGCCTCTTCGACTGCCTTCAGGCCAGGGATTGTTCTTAAAAATATACTTTCACCTCTTTTGGCCTTTCTTGTGTAAAAAATTAATATTCCACCAAATGCCATAATGGTTATGAACATGACGATGCGCTCTTCAATGAAAAAGGGGCTTCCAGAAGCCCAAAACAGGGCAAAGGAAAAAGATATTAAAAGAGCTCCTATAAAAAATTCACGATCATTCATTTTCTTGCTCTATGCTCAATGGCTTTTAATAATCTCTCAATATTACCAGGCTCTTCAAAAACCTCTACAGTTCTGTAATAATTCTCGGCCTGAATAAACGCGTTAATTATGGGGCCAAAAAATACAAGTACGTGGCTTCCTAAAAGTGATAGGGGCTTAGTCATTTCCAGAAAAAAGACTGCAGGAGTCTCTAGGCCATGCTTACAAATTTTGTCAGCTATTTTTTCTAGGAAAATTAAATCATTATCAGATGAAATGTCATCAGACCTTGGATGTTTGCTCGTTGTCTCTTTTTTAGTGGCCATATTACTTAAACCGTATCAGTTTCAAGCATTTCTAAGTTTGAACGTGGTATAATATAGGTATCGTTTTCAAATTTTACACATGCAACCCTTACCATAGTTTCTGATTCCATTTTTTGAAGCTCTGAAGGTAATTCAACTACTGTACCAATCTTACCAAAATATGGTGCCCTAATTACCCTCACTACAGAGCCTGATGTGATACCCAGTTCATTTTTATTTGTGTTTTTAGATACAGGAAGTTTTTTCAGAAGGGGAATAATAATTTCAGGCCTTATAACACCAGCTCTAATCTGGGTCGCGCCGTTTATGGAAACAAATTTTTCTGAGTGAAGTTCTAATAAGCTAAAAGTCCTCTCACTCATTTCTATTTCACCGTAGCCCTCAGTGACAACCAGTGAGGTGTTCAAATCTTCGGTACCGGTAATCGCAACACCTAGCTTGTATCCAAGTATTTCCTCCAAGTCGAAATAGTTAAAACCCCCAACGACTATACCTGCAACCTTTAATTCAATGGCTTTTTTGAAAGCGTTTATGCCAATAAATGAACCGCCCACAAGTATTTTTCCTGCGTGTTTTTCATTTATCATCTCTTCAGAAATTTTTTCTTTCCTATCTTTAACTATTATCTCAAGATTTCCACGGGTCTCCCCACCTATGCCAAAAATCCCTTGTATGTATGCGACCTCTGATTCTATCGTTACACCCTCATCCTCTATTAAATCAGAAACGACACCGTCTATGTAAGCGTCCACCTCAACGGGAATAGGCCTTTCCCTAATTACAATCTGGCCAGTTGTATCAGATATTGACTCAATAGTACCAGAAACTGGCGACAATAATTCGTTCTTAAAGTATCCAAAAATTCCAGCTGTTTCTGCTATCCTTTCTTTTTCTTTTATATAATCACCCTCACCGAACAGCAGAACATCTTTAATATCACTTGGTGCAATATTTAAAAGGTTTGCAACTTTGACCATACTGACGTTTCCGGGAAGTTCTGTTTTGGCTACAATATCATCGGCTTTAACCCTGTCGCCTACCGATTTCAGGATTTCTCCTTTCAATGGTAGCCTCCTATTCTTTTTTATCTTTACTTCTTTTAAAACTTTTAGACCGGGAGTGTATGAGTGTGCCATTATTAATTGCTGCTAGACTTTTGGGTATTCATTAATAGCATTTGACCATTTTTTTAGCAGGTCTAATCTCAAGCCTTGGTCGTTAGGAATTTCTATTGGCCTATTTCTTCCATCTAAAATAATACCTACCTCTCCGCCGTATATGGTTGACGTAAGCTCTTGCCCATCACCAGAACCAATATCCATTTTTTTTGATGGTGTGATCTTTGCGGTTACAGGCTCATAGGGTACCTCGATTCTGGTCAATTCATTTTTCAATAGGGTTTTATTCAAAACTGATCCATCAGATAGTGTGAACTCAGCTTCGATTACTACCTCTCCATCTTTGGCGCTCCCAACTGGAGCAATGCAAGTACCCAATCTTATTAGACAGTCTTTCTGAAATACCTCGAGTGCTGCTTTTTTTGCTTCGTCAGAAAAATCAGCGTCAGTGACATTTGCCAGAACCCCTAATTGAGGCATCATAAATATTGAGTCTACAGCAAGCTGGGTTATCCCCTCTGGAAGAAACGCATCAATCAGCATTTTTGTAGACTGCTCTCTTCTTGGGGCATGACTTAAAACCCCGCCTGAACCAACCAATAGATCCAAATCCATCATATTTACTAATGATTTCCCAGATGTGCTTTGCTCAAAAGCGTCTGAAATTGTCCTCTCCCTTTGAACCCCTTTTAATCCAACTGCAAAATTTTTATGCTGCTCGAATGATAGACGCAATGCCTCTCTTGCTATTGCCTGTTCAATGAAAAGCTCCTCAAGTGATTGAGGCACGGTTGTAGGCCTAATCATTTTATTACCGATCCGATTAATTAACTCCGACATATCAATGTTAAAAGGTACCCACCTAAGAACATTCTCCATACCTGATTCTGCCAAAACATTACAGATTGAGTAGCTCATACCTAAATTTGCACTAACGGTACGGTTGAATTTTTTTTGAAAAACTGAAAAAATATCGGTCGTGGCACCGCCAATATCCACACCCACGACCGTGATTTGTTCTTTCTCAGCGATCATTTCAATCAGTGCCCCGACAGCTCCAGGCGTTGGCATTATTGGGGCGTCTGTCCAGGTCATTAGTTTCTTATAACCTGGTGCCTGTTGCATAACGTGCTCCATGAATAAATCGTGGATTTTATCTCGTGAAGGCTCCAAATTTTCTTTTTCCAGGACAGGACGAATATTTGCAACTATATCTAGGTCTACCATCAGACCAAGCGTGTCTTTAACTGTTTTTTGTGCTTTATTATTACCAGCGTAGATTATTGGAAGTTTATACTCATTGCCAAGTCTTGGTTTAGGGTTAGCAGCGGCCAAAATTTCTGCAAGCTCTACAACGTGTGATACAGTGCCACCGTCTATCCCTCCAGAGAGTAAAATCATATCTGGCCTCAGTTCTCTGATGCGCTTTATTTTCTCGTGCGCTTTTCGACCGTCGTTTGATGCAATGATGTCCATAACTATTGAGCCAGCCCCAAGTGCCGCCCTTTCAGCGCTTTCACCTGACATGCTTTTGACTACTCCTGCAACCATCATCTGAAGCCCTCCGCCGGCTGAGCTTGTTGAAATGTAGATATCGACACCCATGTTTCCTTTTGAGGGTGTAATAATCTCTTCATTGCTAATGATCTGCCTGCCAGATAGCTCCTCAATTTCCATCACAGCATTTAGGACGCCTCTGGTAACATCTTCAAACGGAGCCTCTACGGTTGTAGGGGCTTCTCCCCTGTATGTTAACCGATATTCGCTATCGTTGTATTCGATAAGGATAGCCTTTGTAGTTGTGCTTCCACAATCTGTGGCCAAAATTGTTTTTAAAGCCATATTAGAGATGCATTAAAAAATGGACATAGAGATATGATATTGGCATGGTGAATATTAATGAGTCAAACCTATCAAGAACACCCCCGTGTCCAGCTAATAATGTCCCGCTATCTTTGACACCTGCATCTCGCTTAAACATCGATTCAGCAAAGTCGCCAATTTGTCCAAAAACACCCGATATTAAAGCAAAAAAGATTGCGTCCCTGAGACCAAAATAATCTCCCAGCCACCCGTAATAGTGAAACAATATAAAAACTAGGAAAGATGCCACAACCCCTGCAATTGAACCAGCCCACGATTTTTTGGGACTCACCTCAGGAAATATTTTTTTCTTACCAAAAATTGTACCGACGAAAAATGCGGCAGAATCACATACCCAGACACTTATTACCAATGCTAAGGAAAGCTGGGTCTCCATTAATAGATCAAACTGTCTTATGTCTATTGCAGTACCCAACAGGATGGGAACAAATAATATACCCGCCAGAGTCGCTGCTACATTTAATGATGAGTTGTTTTTAACGGAGAACAATTCCCAAATTACTGTTAAAAGGATGATTAAAATGGTGCCACCTAGCATTTGGTGGGTAGTAATTAGAGGCTGTACATAATAATAATCCGCGATGAATACAGTTGAAGCCATACCCATCCATCGCAAAGGCTTGGCTCCTTTTTTTTCCATGATACTATAAAATTCACCTAGAGCAAACGCTGAGCATGCTAGAATGAAAATGCAATAATAAAGCCCTCCTTTATATATTAGTAACAACCACATCGGGATACCGATAAAGTTTATGAGATTTCTGCCTTTTAACATTTCTAACATATTATGATCCTACATCACACGAGAACACTAATTTTCTTAGTGTGAATTTTAACATTACACGGGGAATTGCCAATTATTTCTCCATCAATCATTAATGAACTGTTATAATCGGTATTAATTGAAAATTCTTTGACCTGTACATAATCAACTAATTTACTCTTTATATGATCACCTGTGAATATTTTAGGGAATAATTTAAGCAACTTTAACTTAGATGCCTTCTTTACAATAATCAAATCTATTTTACCGTCATCGATTGAGGCTTTAGGTGCCATTTTCATCCCTTTACCAGTATGGATGGTGTTGCAACCAATAATGAAAACAAAATCACCATCAATTGTAGTATCGCCATATGAGAGCCTGGCAATACGCTTCTTTCCTCTAATTACCTCGACTATAGATGCTATATCATACCTAAATCTGCCAAAAATTCTTAATTTTTCGGCTAATTTAGCGGCATCATTTGCAAGCCCCCATGCTATGATATTAAAAGAATAATATTTTTTATTATCAGTAACTATTTCAGCGACATCTATAAAACGCTGCTTGCATTTTAGGATGCGTTCAACAGCGCGCTGGGGCTCTAGACAATCAAGATCATGCATAAAAGCATTTCCAGTTCCACCAGTAATCAACCCTAGCGGCAGAGTTTTTTTATCTTCTCTACCTAACATACCATTTATCAGCTCAAACATTGTCCCATCTCCTCCTACAGCACAAATACCATCATAGCCTTTATAATCTATGGTTTTAGCGTAGTCTCTTGCATGACCGGCATAAGCAGTTTTGAGCACATTAATTTTAGCTTTATGCTTCTCAAACTGAGGGCGGACTTGATCTAAAATTCGTAACCCTTTTTTTTTACCACCTGCAGGGTTAACTATTATGTAGAATTTCTTCACTGATTAAGCGATCTGTGTTTCATATACTTGCCGTCACCCAGTTCTATTATCTCAATCTTTACTCTGGTTGTTCCCTGCTGAACAAAGTCTAATTTTTTAGCAGCACCGTAAGAACAATCTAAGATTCTTCCTTTAACGTAGGGTCCTCTGTCATTGATGCGCAATATCAATGATTTGTTGTTTGCTAAGTTTGTTACCCTGCAAATTGTATTTAGTGGAAGGGTTTTATGTGCTGCAGTTAAGCCATACATATCATAGACTTCACCATTTGCTGTTAATTTTCCATGGAAATCCTCAGCATAGTATGAACTAACACCTTTTATTATCTTTCTGTGGTTTACAGTCCTTTTTCTGTTCGTTTTTGACGCAGTTTGTTTGCTTGCTGATAGACCTACCCTTGAGGGTTTGATTTCAGACCCATATCGTGGTGACGAAGAACATCCAGAGATTAGAACAATTAAAATTGAACCGATCGCTAAATGTTGTATGTACCTATACATTATTTTGCCTTAGAGCCTCAAAAAGTACAATACCAACGCTAGTTGCAAGATTGAGGCTTCTAATATTTGAATTTTCCATTGGTATTTTACAAGTTTTTTCCCAATGCAATCGGAGATAATTTTCATCTAGGCCCTTTGTTTCGCTTCCAAAAACTAGATAATCGCCTTTATTAAATGTCCTTTGAAAATACGAATTGGGTGATTTTGTTGTTAATAAATGAAAATTTCCGGAACTCTCCAGCTCTGAGAAATATTTTTTCTTATCAGGGAAATATTTCCAATCGATATGATCCCAGTAATCAAGCCCTGCACGCTTGAGAGTCTTATCGCTTAATTCGAATCCTAATTTACCAACCACATGAAGCTTAGCATTAACTGCTGCGCATAATCTACCTGTGCTGCCGGTATTTGGTGGAATTTGTGGGTTAACTAAAACAATTGTAAACAATGTTAAATTTCCTCGTTTAATCTTGGTATACAGTATGGGTCTAAAACAAGACTTGTCGCCATACCAAAAAGAGATGCTCCTGATTCTTTAAGAAGGTTTACATGATGTATTGTGGAAATTCCACCTGTCGCCATGATTGGAGATCTAAATTGAGAAAATATTTTCACCATGGACAATGTGCGTGGAAAAATGCTAGGTCCAGATAAGCCCCCGCCTTCCATGGCGAATAGATTTTCTTTAAATCCAAGTTCCCCTCTTTCCTTATAATGCGTATTCCCTGCATTAATGATAATTGACTCATATTCAGAACACAATTTCCCAATGTCGGCTAATATACTGTCGCTTACATCAGGAGATACTTTGATGGAAATAGTCTTTGAATGATTTTTTCTTATTTTCATTAACAGTGAATCAAGTTGTGATGGATTATCGCATATGATCTGACCATCAGTAGTATTTGGGCAGCTTATGTTAAGTTCAAAAAAATATGACGAAAATTGATTACCCAAAACTTCTTGAATTTTATCAACGTTGGTTATGTATTCCTGTTCGGATGTGCCACCCACGCTTATACCAATTGGTCTGTTAAATGACCATATATTACTTTTGATAATCTGATCTAAAAATATATTTATCCCAGGACCCGGCAAGCCTAAAGAGTTCAGCAGTCCTTTTTCATTTCTGATTTTGATATCCTGTATTCTTGGCCTTGGGTTTCCATGACGTTTTTCGCGCATTATAGTTTTGATAATAACACCGCCAATGCCCATCCTCAGCCACATCTCAAGAATCTTGTCATCGGATTTAAATGAAGATCCTATAAGAGGCGACGGAAATCTTAAATCAAAAATTTCAACCTCACAGTTCTTGGGTAAGGGAAAATCATAGACTACTTTTTTAAGAACAAAGAATGATCTAAGGGCTGCATCACCGAGCTTTACAGCTGGCTCTAAATCTTTCGGCAGGAT
>CAJWHU010000007.1 GCA_913041325.1 uncultured Fidelibacterota bacterium
CGAGAGCGCTTCATGATTACCCACTTTTTTAATCCACCGAGATATATGCAGCTGCTAGAACTGGTCAGAGGAAAAGAAACTTCTGATCAAACCTACAAAACAATAGCAGATTTTGGTGAGTCAGTATTAGGTAAGGGTATAGTGCATGCAAAGGATACACCAAATTTTGTTGGTAATCGAATAGGTATTTATGGAATGATGACAGCTATCTCCTTATCAAAAGCATATAATATGACAGTTGAAGAGGTAGATAAGCTAACCGGTACAATATCTGGTAGACCTAAAAGTGCAACATTTAGGACGGCTGATATTGTCGGTCTTGATACACTGAAAAGTGTATCACTCACAACATATAATAAAGCTCTAGATGACGAGGAGCGTGATAATTTTAAGATACCCCCCATTCTTGATAAGCTAATTGAATCCAACAGAATTGGGCAGAAGACAAAGGCTGGATTTTACCAAAAAAATGAAGATCAAACTATTCACTCAGTTGATCTCAACACTGGTGAGTATAGCCCGATGAAAAAAGTTAGATTTGATTGTCTTCGAGTTGCTAAAGACAGTCAAAAATTGGAAAGAAAAATACTTGCTTTGTGTAATGGTGATGACAGGGGAAGTAAATATTTTTGGGAGGTCACATCTAGGACCTTGATTTATACCGCAAACCGTATACCCGAAATATCAGATGATATCATAAATGTCGATAACGCTATGAGGTGGGGTTTTGGTTGGGACGCAGGTCCATTTGAGTTTTGGGATATGCTTGGCGTTGAAACAAGCATAAGTCGTATGGTTGTTGAGGGTAAAAAAGTTCCTGAATGGGTAACAAAGATGGTTGGCATGGGTAGAAAATCATTTTATGAAATACATGATGGCCAAAAAAGCTATTGGTGTGCCGTTGATAATAAACCTAAGATGATTTATGAAAATCCAAAAATATTCAATTTATCCGTTCACAAAAGCTCCGGTCATGTGGTAAAAAAAGATCTGAGTGCAAGTGTAAATGATTTAGGTGATGGTATACTAAACGTAGAATTTCATTCCATACTGCAGCCCCTACTAAACCCGATCGATAGTTCTTATATTGAAATGATTAATTATGCTATCGATCTTGTTGAAGAAAATGAGTACAAGGCTATTGTGTTGGGTCACCAAGGGAAAAATTTTTCTGCTGGTGCGAACTTGAATCTTTTTCTTGAACTGAGTAAAGATAAACATTGGGATCTCCTAGATTATGCTGTCAAAACATTTCAAGAAACAACTCAAAGAATACGATTTTGCAGTGCTCCTATAGTGGCAGCGCCTTTTCAATTAACGCTCGGAGGAGGAACAGAATTGATTCAACCGGCTGCGCATAGAGTAGCCTCAGCAGAGACATACATAGGGTTTGTCGAGGTTGGCGTTGGTCTAATTCCGGGTGGTGGTGGTACACTTAGAATGATATTAAATGCCATGGAGGAAAGTAACGGAAGAATAGGCGCTTTTCAACAGATACAGAAAGCCTTTGAAACAATTGGATTTGCCAAAGTTGCAACGAGCGCGGACGAAGCTAAAAATCTAGGACTGCTAAAGAAAAATGACACTATAGTATTAAATAAAGACTATTTAATTCAAATTGCAAAACAAAAAGCAATTGAACTTGTTGAGAATTTTAAGCCTCCATTGTATAGGGAGGATATCAAACTGCCTGGAACGGGCGGCCGAACTGCACTCGCAATGGCGCTAAAAGGCTTTAAGTTGCAAGGAAAAATCTCGGATCATGATTCAAAAATAGGCGAGAAACTGGCTTATGTGCTTACAGGCGGTGACAAAGCAGGGCTCACGAAGATGGTAGATGAACAATATATACTAGACATAGAGAGAGAGGCGTTTGTATCCTTGGCAGGCGAGCGTCTTACACAGGACAGAATAAAGTATATGCTAAAAAAAGGGAAGCCGCTCAGGAATTAATCACCGCTTTAAAGATGGCAACCTCTTCAAACTATTATCTCTGAATAACGACTCATCTACTTCCGTATCCACTTGTATATTTGAGAAAAGTATTTCGGTTTTATGTCCTGTGATAACATTTGTCACGTGCACTTTTTCCACAATAAAATAATCTCTAATCAAACTATATCTGTACTCTTTTTTTTTCTCAAGCTCACCATTCAGATTGTAGGAATGCTCCCTTAAAATTATGAATTTCGTTTTATCTATCCAGGATATATGCTTTTGATAGCTTGATATTAGTTTTGGCTTTGGGGTTGTTTCTATAACATAGCATTCAGTATTCTGGATTATATCACTTTGTAAAAGAGCGTAATCAAAATTGCTGAGATCTCTCATTGATAAGTCTTCATAGCTTAAATCTGAGCCCATGAAGGAATCGCCTTTTTTCTTAGCTGAAATACGACGAACTTTTTTAAAAGCGGGCAACCACATACGCATTTCGTCATTCTTGTCCTGATGATTGATCTTTAAGAACGATATACCTCTAATATCTCGAGGCTCTAGAAACCATATAATTTGTTTTTTATTTTTATCAGCAGATTTTATTACCATAGCCTGGTTCCTGCTATTTCCTTTCGAATCAGTCAGGGTCATTCTAGCGTGGTTAGTTAAGGCCTTTGGCATGTAACGATTGTGAACCATTTCTGCAATATCAAATCCTGACTGAGGTAATAATGTCACTGGGAAAACAGCTAATATCAATTTTAGCATATTAATCATCTCTAATAATATCAGAGATTTTCAATAATTCAATTGCTGAGGTCAATAAAATTAATGTCCCAAGTGAAGTTGATAACATGGAAAATACCATAAGCCCACCCACGTGTTGCACAGGTATAAATGAAGAGAAAAGTAATGCCCCAAAAGCCATATTTGAACCTGCATCTAGAATTATTGGATAGCCTACATCTTTGATTACGTCTTCACCTGTTTGGACCTTATCAGATGTGCAGGAAATTTTTTGAAACCTTGAGATGAAATGAATTGCAAAGTCAACACCAACACCAATGATAATTGCAGATAAGATTGCGGTAACATGATTTAGTTTTACGCCGAAATAGCCCATCAAACCAAAATTAAGAATAATTGCTGCGAACAATGGAAGCACCGCTAGAAGACCCCAAATCATTCGACCATAAAATAATGAGGTGATAACACCCACAAATATCATTGATGTAATAATACTCAAAAGCGATGAACGAATGACCATATCTACCATGTCTCTGATTATTACAATCATACCAGTTACTTTCACTTTTGTTTTCTCTGAAAAATGATTATTTATATATGCAGTGATTGATTTAACATAGGAAAAAACCTCATTGGTGCTCATTGTAGATGAAAGGGATGTTATCAGGGCTGATCTATAACTATTATCCGCCAGCTTGGACAGCTCATCACTGCCTCCGGACACTGTATACATCGTTAGTAAATTATTTACCTTTTGTGACTGATCGGGAATTTTCTCATAATCCTCATCGTCATCCATGAATACTCGATGTATCTGCTTCAATACATCTACGATCGAGTAGGTTACATTTACATTCTCAGCTTGATTAATGAAATTTTGTAACGAGTCCATTTGATTTAAAATTGAGGGATCTCTGATGTCGCCATCAATCAAAATTCTGAGATCCATTGTTCCACTCATGTCAGAATCCATAAAGTCCATACTTTTTCTTATTTCTGTACCTTTCTCAAAAAAACTGGATACGTTAACATCTACATCAATTTTACTAAGCCCAAACGCTCCCAACATTATAGTCAACGTGCCAATTGAAAAAACCTGCTTTGGGTATTTAAAAACTACCACAGCAATATTGTTGAGAAATTTTTCTAAATAACCCGGCTGGGATATTGCTTTTGAGTTTTGATCCCAGCGCAGGAGGACAATTATTGCTGGAAGCATAAAGCTACTTAATAACCATGCCCACAGTATGCCTACTGCCATACATAAACCATAACCAATTAGAGGCTCGAGGGGAGCAGTTATCATTGTAAGAAATGCTACTATTGTAGTGATGCTAGTTAAAGATATTGGAAACAATAGAGACCGCATTGCTGATTCAATTGCCAAATCGACCTCTCCCAAATATCTGAGTTCGCGAAAAAATTTTGTGATCACATGAACGCCATCTGAGTTTGCAATAGTTAGTAGAATAATTGGCATAGAAGTATTGAGAAGAGCAAAAAGAAATTTGTTAGATCCCGTGATTTTATATGCCCATCCCATAAAGCCCAGCATAGCTGACAATGAAAAGAATATAGTAATGAAAATAAGAGATACTCCCTGCAAGCTTCTAAGATTCGTCAACAGAATAATAAGCATCATTATTAAACCGGATGTCACCAGAATACCAATATCTTCCCTAACTAAATTTGGTATTGATCCTGTAATATAAGCAGTACCACCGAAGTGAATATCGTAGCCAGTTAAAATAGAATCTGATAAGAAGACTACCTCATCCCTAAAAATATCTAAACTGGTACCAGCGGTCGGTGTAACAATATTGATAACATAATCTTCTCCCTTGCTGATAAGTTGTTTTTTAAGATTTAGATTTCTGTTCAAATAGACTTTGATATTTTCCAATTGCTGGCTTGATATGTCTTTGGTTGGTTGCAAGTCATCTATGTCAATAAAACCATCAACCTGATTTATCGCAGTAGCTGTACTTATGTTGGAAATTTTCTCTATATAAGGTGATTGACCCAATCTATCAGTTAACATCCAAAGATCTGACATTATTTTAGATTTATAGACTGAGCTGTCTTTTTGGCCAAATGCAACAAAGATTATCTCTGTGCTGCCAAAATCATTCTGAATGTCATCCCAGCTTTTTTTTGATTCAATATTACTTGGTAGCATCTTCATCATATCATCATCAACAACAATAAATTGTATACCCATACTGATAAGGATAGTAAAAGCAATTGATATGACAATAGTTGGAATTGGCCTTTTAATTGATTGATGAATACACCAATCTTCTATAATGATCTTTACAGATTTGTAGCTCATTAATTTTAACAATTCCTACGAAGAGTAGCTTAAGTGCATATTAAAGGAATCTTAGATCTCGAAGTTAGCAGATAAAATAATTGAGTACTGGCTTTTTAATTTCCCAAAATCAAAGCTACTATTTGGGCTGGCTCATTAAATGAGATTGACCCGTCGTTGTTTAGATCAGCTCCTGGAGTATAAGGATAATCCTGCCAGAAGATATCTATTGCAATTAACACATCAAAAACATCAATCGTATCGTTGTAATCAGCATCCCCAGGTATGTAAACTGGGAAGCCTCCACTGAGATAATTTAGATCATATTTTTGCGACCTAGCTATGAATGTCTGGCCCCCTGATTCTTGATGACTCCACACCAGTTGATTATCGTAAGTAACCTCAAATATGGTAGCATCATCGCAGTCAGTAATTAGGGTATTGCCATTTGGAAGTCGAAATGCGCCTCCCTGCATTGGAGTATGGAAATTTCCAGTGTGTAACCACACGGGCTCAGCAGGACCATAGGGCTCGACCTCGCTAATGGAATAGGTTCCATCAACATTGAGTGGTGGAACTATCTCAAAAACAGCAGATCTATTATTAATGTAATTATTATTAAATATAATGAGATTGCCCTCTCCGGGATACCCATCAGGCACCCAGTTTATGCCATGCTGGCTATCCAAAAGATGATCATCGCTTGATCCCCTGCCATAAGCCTGGGGATTACCCCACCTGTAAAGAAAATCTCCCCCTTTTCCAGAATTTCCGCCGGTGTGCCCTGCTGCTTCCTCCGAAGTAGTACTATGATCAATAATATATATCTCATCATGATAGCGCGATGATAAAGCTATTTGGTCTAGGTTCTCATTATAAGCGATAGCGTTAAAATGCTTCCAGTCACCGTTTGCCCCTCCTGGGCCACCATTCCCACCTGCATTTCCATAATTGATATCCTGTAGTTCTGGATGATCTGCAATAATACCATAATTAGGCAAGTCAGGGTCAACGTCTTGCACTAGATGATCCCAAATGTGCCATTCCCAGACTACATTTGCCTCATTAGCACCAATGGGCTCAAGCTCTAATATGGCTTCAGACCATATGACATTGAGAGAGTTATCTATGCTTTGTCTTCCCACCGCATATGCCTCAGCTGCTGTCTTTTTTTCCCATACAATCACTAGGATATTGCCATTTGGAAGAGGCTCCACATCGTGATGATGTTGGTACGTTTGATTAGAAAGTTGATAGTCCCATATCAACTCTCCATCCCAAGAATATTGTGACACGCCGCCGCCAACACCGCCTGAATTCATCGTGGGGTTGGGTACTTTATAGGGGTAAATGAGTGTACTATCTTTTAAAAGATATGGCATACTCGCGGCACCTCTAGGGTGCGACCAACTATTAATTACATTCATATCGTTATCAACCAAATAAGAATGGAAGGACCCGTTTGCTCCTCCAGATTGAGTAGGTGAAAACAAGGTCATGCCATCAAATACCTCAGCCGACATCCAGGTAATAATGATAAATGAAGTAAAAATTAAATTTTTCAATAGAAAATAATTGTTATGAATTAGAAATTAATTGCAGCTTAACTGTGATATACTCTGAAATTAGAAGATTTTAAATTTTAAACCTAGTGTGTAAGGCATAATCATTAGACGTTTACTTATATGATGGCAGTAAAGAGATTTTTTAGAATATACCTGATAATTGGTAAAACTTTTAATATATGGTTTTCCACCATTCCTGTTGCAATAATGATTTTGTTGTTAAGAATAATTATTGCTATCGGAATGTTGGTAGATAAATTTTTATTTTGGTCGTTAAAGAGACCTTTGAAAAATCCCATAATAATTGTTGGCAACCCTAGGTCTGGAACTACCTTTTTACATCGCTTCCTAATCCATCACAATGTTGGTGTAGGCTCTGAACTATGGCAATTGCTGTACCCATCAATTACTATACAAAAATTGATTAAACCTCTCCTGCCCTACCTAGAACGCATGAGCCCAGCAAAATACCACTCTACTGAAGCACATAAAACTAGCCTCGATTCTGTTGAGACCGATGATGTTTCATTACTATTTAGATATTTGGATGGTTTTTTCTTATACGGATTCTTTCTTACTTTTGATGAAGAAGATTTGTTTAAATGGGTGGACCCTAAAATAAGAGATACATCATCAAGAGACTTTCGATGGTTACAAGAAATGTGGAGTAGAAATACTATTTCAAACAGGAGTGATCGCTATATTGGTAAACTTTTTAGCTTAAGCTCAAATCTTCCAGCATTTCAAAAATTTTTTCCAGATTCTAAAATACTATACCTAATCAGAGATCCTTTGAGTGTAATTCCCTCTGGATTGAGTCTCGTAACTGGCGTGCTTGACAAGCGCTTCAATTTTTGGTCCCTTAAAAAAGAAATCAGAGATAGGTTCATCTTGAGATTATATAAAGCGTTGGTGGAGTTATTAAATCGATTTCATGATGACTGGGTTAAAGGAAAAATCGAAAAAGAAAAAGTAATGATTATCAAATATGATCTTATGATGAGCGATTTTGAATTAGTGATGAGAAAAATAATCACCTTTACCGAAACGGAAAATAACGACGATCTAACAGCGGCAATTAAAAAGATTGCAAGAAGTCAACAAAATTACAAGAGCAAGCATAACTATGATCTCAAAAAGTTTGGTCTTACTGAGGAAAAAGTAAAGAAGGATTGTGAAAATATTTATCTTACTTTTTTAACATGAAGATGAAGAAAATAATAACTTTTATATTTTTACAATATTGCTTATTTGGACTTGATTTAGAGAATATTTCTTTCCAAAAAAAATGGAATATTCTTCAAAACAATCCTGTAAGAATAGAGTGGCTCTATCATGAAGGCTTTCCCATAATTCGCGCTTCGAAGGTTTGCAATCATAGCATGCATTCTTTAGCTGAATTGATTCTTGATTTAGAGAATTATCCAAATATTTTCAAAAGGGTAACTAGCTCAAAAATAATAAGCTCTAATGTTGTTCATATAACCCTTGATATGCCATTCCCTTTTGCCATTCGCGATTACATTGTTCGTTTTAATATAGAAAAGAATGATAGCAGCTGGACTTTTTCATATTCCTCAGTAAAGGAGGGTGTTTCAGATCCTAAACCAGGCTATGTTAGATTAAATGATGCTGCGGGTATTTGGAAATTAAAAAGAATATCACAGAGTAATACACTAGTTACATATACTTGGAACGGACAACTACTCGGAAATTTTCCTGAGTTTGGTTTGGAAAAAGCGTGGATCACCCAAGGGAATGAAGTTTTTTATTGGCTAACTTCAGCGCTTGCGAAAAGAGAAAATCTATGAAAAAATTAATACTTCTTGCCAGTCTCACTCATTTACAGTTAAAAGGTGAGTTATTGAGTCCTGAAGATGGCTCTGTTATCAACCACATTCATGTATTTTTTGAGTGGACACAAATACCGGAGGCAACTGCATATGATTTTCAATTGTCAAGCGATCCAAGCTATAATATAGTTAATGTGGAAGTTACTGATAACAGCTTGGGCTTTGTGGAAGAAGAGCTAATTGAATGGGGCACAACATACTTCTGGCGCGTGCGTCCTATATTCGCTTTAGGAACAGGTACTTGGTCAGAATCCTATTCATTCACCACGACCGAGAGTATGTCTTCCTCAAGTGTAAATTTAATTCAGGATTGCTGCTACGGGAATGGCATTACAGTTTTTGGAGCATTTTTTAATTATTTTTCTGCTGCAATAGATAAGACTGGAAGGGAAATATGGAACTCAGGAAATACTGATTTTGTATACTACGGTACAAGTCAAAACGGTAATGTTTTTGGAGCCAATCTCATACTAGGATCTGATAACAACCTCCCCGGATCTGAAATTGATTTTGAGGGTAATGTTATTTGGCAGGAGCCAAATGATGAATTTCTTCATCACGATTTAATTCTGCTACCGAATGGTAATTATCTTGGCATTGTGGAAACAACCTCATTGGGCCCAATTCCAATAGGGTCTTGGACCTCATCCTTTCAAACCTTTGGATTTCAAGCTAATGGTATTACTGATGAATTTCCATGGGTTGGAGATAAAATTGTAGAGTGGGACAGATATACCAAAGAGGTAGTTTGGAGCTGGAATGTATTTGATTATTTTAGCATGGAAGATTACGATAGAATAGGCGGAACCTGGAATGAGGCACTACAAAGTCTTCGCTATGATTGGACACATATAAATGCTGTCATTTTTGATACTGAAGAGAGTTCTATCTATATATCTGTTAGGCACCTCTCAAGGATATCCAAGATTGCATATCCCTCTGGCGATGTTATATGGAATCTTGGACACGATATGCCATCAGGAGACGTACATTTAGGGACCGATATAGGATTTAGCTTTCAACATGGACTACAAAAATTAGAAAATGGAAATATTCTAACTCTAGATAATGGAAACTTGTCTCCAGAGTTTAGGGGGACATCTCAACCAATAACGAGAGCTATTGAAATACAAATTGATGGATTAGAGGCATCTACAATTTGGTCACACGAATTAGCACCCGATTTATTTGGCTTTGCATCTGGAAACGCTCAAAAATT
Source organism: uncultured Fidelibacterota bacterium (assembly GCA_913041325.1). The sequence continues at coordinate 9,634 of CAJWHU010000007.1, forward strand.
ACCAAATGGCAATGTTTTGATAACTACAGTTGGTGGTGGAGGTCGTTCAGTTGAGGTAAACACCAGTGGTGATATTGTCTGGGAGGGACTATATAACCTCAGCATTCCTGATGGTGCAGTTTACAGAGCACATAGAATACCGGGATTGTTCCCAGCTGCATTTACCTTTATTGTTAATGAACTTGTCGGCAATAATGGGCAGCCAGAGGTGCGCCTGCCAGTTGGAGATTCAGAGATTTCATTTAAGGTTGTAAATGAAGGCAAATATGATCTAGAGCTGGTTTGCACTATCAATGATGAGGCTGGCTGGTTTGGAAATCAGGAAATAGAAATTCAAATCTCACCGTTTGCTGAGGACGTTATAACTTTTTATGGGTCCACCTTTGATTCTCAAAGCATAAATAACATCAGTCTAACAGCAACACCTTCTCACCATAACGATGCAGCGAAGACTGTTTCTTTTTATGGCGTGCTTGAAAGTTTAAATAGTGCATCAGAAACACCACCATCAAGTTTTGAACTTAATCAAGTGTATCCAAACCCATTTAATTCTCAAGTTAAAATTGATTTTTCGTTGCATCATTCACGGAATATGCGTATTGAGATTTTGAATTTGACTGGACAGTTACAAGATACTATTCTGAACGACAGGCTTGGCACTGGTGAGCATAGTATAATATGGAAAGCAGCTGATATTGCGGCAGGTGTCTATTTTATAAGACTGTCCTCCATAGGTATTTCCGAAATAAAAAAAGTTGTATTATTGAAGTAGAATGAAAAAAATAATTCTCTCTCACTTAATATATTTTGCCACCAACTGGTTAATAGCCCAGTGCGAAGACTCGTTTACCAACTATGAAGAGCTACCTAATAATTTAACGATATTGTCTGGTGGTAATTGTTTGTCAGATAGCGATATTGATGTATTAGACAGAATTATAAACCTAAATGATTTAAACTACAATTCCCCGCTTGAACTTGGAACTCAAACATGGCTAAATGGAAGACTTAGATTTTTTGTAGCTGGAAACTATGGTAACAGTGCCGGAATTAATGATACAATATATACACTACCCGATAACATAGGAGATCTAGATAATCTTGCCCTCCTATATTTGGAGTGGCACCGCCTATCTGAGCTTCCAAGCTCATTCAGCCAGATGCAGAGTTTGATATCTGTTTATCTTAATAATAATATATTGTCATCACTAGTTGATGACATAGATAATCTAACGAACCTAAACCTATTAGATCTTGGATATAATGAGCTTGCAATTATACCTAACAGCCTCTGCAACTTACAAAACATCTCATACTTATGGCTCTTCAACAATAAAATTGAAGAGCTGCCTGATTGTTTTTGTGAGATGAATCTCAATTGGAGTGGAGATGATGATTCCGGATATCCATATTTTGCTATAGGGGCAAACGAGCTATGTAATGACATACCCGACTGTATATCTGAAAGCGATAATTTTGAATTGAGTCTTGACCAGTTCTATTATTCATTCCCCGTATACTCACCACAAATATGTACGAGCGTTAAAACTACTGATGAAGACTCACCCTTGCCCTACAAATACAGAGTCTCTGAGCCATACCCAAACCCTTTTAACCCATCTGTAAGTATTGATCTATATATTCCCTACGAACGTAGGATGAAAATTGAAGTATTTAATAACGCTGGTAATATTGTTAACATTCTGTCAAATGATAAAGTACTTAAAAGTGGTGAACATACCCTATCTTGGCAGGGCAACGGTTATCCATCTGGTATATATTTCATAAGAGTGTCAGACATGACGGACCAAATTATTAAAAAAGTAATGTTACTAAAGTGATGCTAAACAACCATACAGTTTATACCGCATATGATTATAAAAAAATATTATTAGCACTTTTATTATCGACATCATTTGCTGAAAAATCCATTTGGGATTATTCCGGATATATTAATTACACATACCTCGAAAGCTTTTCGAACGGTAGGCTAATCAATATTCCTTATAGAATGGCCTCAGTCAAAATTGAGAATCGTGAAAACAATATCTACTTAAATACTAATATAGTTGTTGAATATCATCATCGAGATGATAGCTATTTTTTAAGCTCGAGTAACCCCCAGGATTTCATTATAGACCTCAGAGAGTTATTTTTGACGTATAATAAGAGTAATTATGAACTAAGACTAGGTAAACAAATTTACTCTTGGGGCAGTGTCGATGAGAATAGCCCTTTAGATATTGTAAGTGGTCTCGATTATTATTATTTGTTTTTTGGTGGCACTGAGAAGAAGCTTGCTTCGTTATCTATTGCACTTGATTATTATATAAAAAATATAAAAATGCAGTTAGTATTTTCACCCCTACACTCAACCAATCGCATCCCATTAGGTAATGATGATTTCCCTATAAAACTTCCTGTGTATCCTAATCCAAAATCAATATACCCTCTGTTCGATAAACCTTATGAAATTGGTTTGCAAAGCACCCTATCTACAGATTTCGGTGATATTTCAATATCATATTTCTCAGCCTATGATAGAATATTTAACTTATCCGGTGTGAATGTATACGGCCGTGGTGCTGATATATCATTTCCTTTTGTGGATATTGTCTATGGTTATAGAAAAACCAATGTTTTTGGCATTGGGGGTGTATTTTTAAATGATTTTTTTACATTTCGATATGACATTGGATATTTCAAGACTCGAGATCAGAATAGTTCTATTGAAAGAACAAGTACGTTTAATCCAAGCTACTATGATTCTCTCCATTTTTCATATCCTCTAAAAGAAAAATCGTCCTACTTACAAGCTACCCTGCAGATTGATACTGATTTACCATTTGGTATTAATTTTAGTGCACAATATTTTTCTCATGATACTCTGGACTATTCTTCAGGTAGTCTGCCTGTTGATCAAGAAATAAATATTCCAAATCTAACTATAGACCCTGAAGATTTAACCCCATCTAATTTTTTCAACCCCGGGTTTGGTGTTCCAATTGCCATTTTAACAAATAAAGCGATTTTTTTCACATTAACAAAAAATACGATACAAAATCAATTTGATATTCAACTCACCTCAATGCTGGACATTGCTGAATATCACCAAATTAAAGGTATCGCTGGCTCACTATTTGAATTAAAGTTGACATATGCTCTTAAACAAAACATACAGTTAGTTTCGGCAATCACTGAAATTAATGGAAATAAAAATCATCCTGATGGTTTGAATTATCAGTTCAATTCAATGGAGAATTTTTCCCACCTTAGATTTGAGCTGAAATATTATTTTTAAAAGAGCCTGATTTGAAAATTAGAATAGCAGGAACTGGATTGTACCTACCGCCGAAAATTCAAAAATCTGAAGAGCTGGCGAAAATGATTGATAAATCTGCAGAATGGATAATGAAAAAATCTGGTGTGGAAGAGAGAAGAGTCTCTAGTATAGATGTAGATAAGATGGGAGCAATTGCCGGTCGTTTAGCTCTAAAAGCTGGTAACTGTGAAGTACCTGACTTAATCATCAATGCCTCAGGAGTGCCAAAACAAACTTTACCTGACACTTCTATCTTCATGCAGAAAGAGATGGACTTCAAAGGTATTCCATCATTCAGTATTCATTCCACCTGTCTTTCATTCATAACAGCTTTTCATAATGCAAGCTGCCTGTTAAACAGTGGTGTATATAAACATATATTAATAATATCATCAGATCGTGGAACTATTGGCAGAAATTTTAATGAGCCTGAAAGCGCATCATTGCTCGGTGATGGTGCTGCCGCAGTATTAGTTGAGAGATCTGAAGAGCATCAAAATAGTGAACTAATTCATCATTTGATGAAGACGTGGCCCGAGGGATGCAACCTAACAGAAGTTAGAGGTGGTGGAACAAATAAACATCCATTAGATCCACAGACATCTCAAGATGACAACCTATTTTCAATGGATGGTCCGGCGGTATATAAAATTGCAAGAAAGCAGGTTTATAAAATTTTATTAGATACTCTTAAATCTTCTGGAGTCGAAAAGGGTGAAATAGATTGGGTTATTCCGCACCAGGCTTCAGGAAAAGCTGTTGATGCTTTTGCATCTGTTGGGGGATTTGATAAAAAAAAGGTCGTTGATATTATTGGAAAATATGGAAACTGTGTTGCTGCTTCCGTTCCAATGGCTCTTTCTATTGCGATAGAAGATCAGCGTATACAAAGGGGTGACCTTATTCTATTGATCGGCACCGGTGCAGGATTATCCACAGCTTGCGCTCTAATACGTTATTGATAATATTCAATTTAAATTAAATTTTTGTTAAATGGGATTTAGAAAAAATTTCTTCGTTTAATCCAATTCCAGGCTGGAACGATCGTATTTTCATCACCGTTTTTGATCCATTTGCTTTTCTCATTTCCATTCTAGTTGGAGTGGTATATTCATCTACAATAATAAACTCACTAAGAATAAGTGTTTTATCAAGGACGGACTCTTTTTTATAAAATTCTATTTTACATACCTGCCAAGTTGAATTATTTGTCCAAATCTTTCTAGAGTGGTAGTTACTATTATTTTTAGGCCAGGCCATTACAACAGCGCACTGTTCACCATTAATAAAATCGGAACCTAGGTAGGACAGACTATCCAACAAAGGATTTCTATTTTCTAGATCTTCATAAATAAAGTCTGTATTTAGAAAGGATTTAGATTTTTCTTTTGCCTTGATCTTTTTCGGAGTCTTTAACTTTGGAAGAAATACCCATTGATGCGTTTTACCAGACCGCCCCACCCAGGTTAATAGTCCAGTACCTTTTACAATTTTAGGCTTTGTAAATCTCGCCATTGTTTTTGACAGGTATGTTCCAGAATCATATAATTTTTGATAGCGAGTAAATTCTCTGATTTTTACCTTCTCTTTTTTACCTTTTTTTCTGATTATTTCTATTTCAATATCCATGATGGATGTCATAGGCTTTTTAAGATTATATGACCTTTCCATTATTAATCGAGGATCAATATCTGTTCCACTTAATGGTAAAAAAACAAACAATAAGGTCAAAAGTAAGTTAATCATCTTTATTATTATTTTTGTTTTTAACGATAAATATTAGAGCCAATGGCGTTAATAATAGGCAAACTATACTTGCTGTGATATAGTCTTGTTCATGCTTTATTTCAACATAACCTGATATTTGGAGACAAATAAAAATATAACCAATGATTATAAAATCTAAATAGTTTCGTCGTAAATCGAGTAAAAGTTTATTCATGGAAAAATATGCTTCTGAGACCTCTAAGGTGGAAAGTCCATAAAGTAACATTAAAATTGTGATCAATGTTATTGCGCTACTGAGAACTTTATCTTGATAATTTTTTTCCATTAAATAAGAACTTGGGCTTAATTAAACTAGTTAACGCTGGTAATGTAGCTAGAGCTCCAAATAAACAAAAGAATATTGAACCCATTACAAGAATACCAAAGATTCTCACGGGGACAAAGACAGAAAATAGTAGCGCAGAGAATCCCACAACTACCGATAGACCGTTAAATAGAATCCCTTTACCTGAAATTCGAAATGTGTTAGTGATAGCCTCCTCAAATGAGTCGCCATCATTTATATGATCTTTTAAATGCCATAAAAAGTGTACAGTGTAGTCTACTCCAACGCCCACTAGAATACATGTTAACAATGATGTTGTAATATTTAGAGTGATGCCTAAATATCCCATTAGCCCAAACATCATAGATACGGAAACAATCATCGGTAAAGTTGCGAGAAATCCTCCACTTAGAGACTTAAGCACGACGGACATTATGATCAAAATAATAAAAACTGATACTAGAAGGCTTATAAATTGCCCGCGGATAACCATATGATTAATAACCCCCATTAAAGTAGCACCGCCTGTCAAACTCATTGGAGTATCATCATAAAAATTTGCGTTTATGAATTGCTCCGTATCCTCAACAATTTCTGCAATAGCATGCGTTTGGACCTCCTGTAGCCTTAACAAAATTTGGGTATTTGCTGGTTCCTCGACATCATCTAAAATGACATTAAACTCATCTCCATCCGTGGAAATTGAATACATGAACATATACTGATGTATCAATTCTCTATCATCGGGAATGATTTCTAATTTTTTATCACCTCCATTAAAACTAGAGTGCATCTTCTTTATGACGTCGGCAATCGAGTGAGATTTGGTGACAATTGAATGCTGCTTCTTAATGTGTTTAGTCAGTTTTTCTATGTTTTTAAGCACAGCAGGATCAAAGATATCTCCCTCTACAAGAATGCTCATCTGTGTTGAGCCACCAAATGCATCACTGATTTTTGTATTGGCGATTCTGAGTGCCGAGGATTTCGGAAAATAATGATCAGGATTGGTATCGACCTTAAGATCCCTCACGCCGAAAGTTAACAAGGAAGAGATGATCAATAGCACTGCAAGGACACTTTTTCTATATTTTATAAAAAACTTACCCATGCCTACTAAAAAAATATCCATATTAGACGAGTCAACATTTGGCTTTAGGTACTTAGGTCTTGGTAATAAAATTAAAACCGAGGGTATCACTACTATGCTTAGAATAAACGCGATAAAAATACCAAAGGAAAGTAAAATACCCATTTCTCGCGCACGAGGCAATGAATGGGAAAGCAGACATAAAAAACTAACCACAGTAGTTAAACCAGCTAATAGAATAGGTATTCCCACTTTACGTATTGTTTTCCTAAGAGTTTGCCCCTTGGTCGATGAAGTATCTGAGCGCGAATATTCAAAGTAATGAGATATAATATGTATTCCATAGTTATTTGCTATAGCAACCAGCGTAACAGGAATCAAGGTCCCAATGAAGGCGAGTCTCATTCCTAGCCAGCCCATTATTCCAAAAGTCCATAAAATTGAGAAGGTTACAACAAAAAAAGGTAGAAATACCCCCACCCAACTGCGAAATGACAGCATAAGTAGAAAAATACATAGCCCGACAGCAACTGGAGTAAACACACGCATATCGCGTTGCATATACTCAATGATTGTAGCCCTAGTTATGGGAAGACTTGAAACAAAAAAATACTCGGGACCGCGATAATTATTAACCAGACTAAAAACATCTTTTCTAAACCGAAACTCATCATATTCAAAAGATGAGTTTATCTGGCATATGAAGCAAAGAATAGTCAAATCATCAGAAACAAGATTTCCTAAGACGCCAGAGTCTTTAATTCGACTGATCAAATTTTTCATAGCCGACGTGTCTGAGGGTATCTCTATTAAAAGTGGCTCAATTTCAAAACCATTTTTATTCGGTAATATATAGTTCTGATTAAATATAGAAGTAACTCTGCTGATTACCCCTAATGATTCAAGCGTGTCTTGGAAGGTGGATAGTTTTTGTAATGTTTTGCCCGTAAATAAACTGTCTGACTCAACAGCAATAATCAAGATATCACTTCCGGTAAACAGGCTATCAACTTTTTCCATAGATTTAACTATTTTGTTATCTCGAGGTAGACTTGAACTAATTGCAGGATCCATCTCCAGATCAAAAATTTTCCACCCCACAGCGACAGTAAGGAAGATAACAGTAGCAATAATTGTTCGTGGATAATGTTTATCGAACTGGAATAAGGCTTTTGATGCTTGTCGAAGTTTCATAAATAATAAATAAATTTAATTCTTCAATCTGAAGTTTGGAATGAGTTCTATATGGTTAAAGTGAGTTTGTAATTTCATGGATGAAAGAATACACTTTAAAAGAAAATTCAACCCACATACTTTTCGGTAATGGACAAATACCAAACAACCATACTGTGAAAAAATTATTGAATGGTGCTGAAAAAATAATTTGTATTGATGGAGGTGCAGATAAACTTCTAAAAATTGGTTTTGAGCCAAACCTAATAATTGGTGATTTAGATTCCCTAGATAATGATCCAAAAAGTTACAACTGTGAAGTTGTAAAAATTTCTGATCAGTCAAATACTGATTTAGAAAAAGGTCTCGATTGGTGTCACCAAAATCATATACAAACAGTTGCATTGATTGGATTTACTGGGTTGCGGGATGATCATTATCTGGCTTCTTTGTGGAGCATGTTACATTATTCAGATAGGATCAATTGCACTATTATCTCAGATGAATACAAAATTTTATGTTTGAAAGGTTTATCAAAACTTTATGTTAGCCTCGGGCAAACTATCTCAATAATTACATCATCGCCGAATACTTTGATAAAAACCAAAGGACTGAAATATAACCTGTCTGAAGAGAAATTACTAAGCCCTGGAAATGGCATGAGTAATGTTGCCTCTGGAAAAATCATTGAAATTAATAGCGACAATTGGGTCTGGGTATTTATTAAGTATGCATGATGTATAGCTTTCAGATAATTGACTGGACAATTTTCTTTCTATATGCCTTATCTATTACCTATTTTGGTTTTTTTAAGGTACAAAATAAGCCAGCTTCTGAGAAAGAATTTATTCTTTCAGGAAGGAGGCTAAGTATTACTGGATTTGTTGCTACTCTTGTGACAACTTGGTACGGTGCAATACTTGGAATTGGCGAAAACACTTTACTTTTTGGAATTCAAACATGGTTTATTTTCTCCTTCCCTTATTATATATTTGCTATCATTTATGCTTTATGGATAGCTCCAAGAATAAAGAAGTCAGGTGCCTTATCCATTCCAGAACAATTTAGAACACATTACGGGGATAGTGCAGGTCTTGCAGCAGCACTGATCATAAGCTTTTTGTCGAACCCCGCGCCTTACATTTTAAGCCTCGGAATCTTATTAGAGTTTCTTTTCGGCATTAGTCTTGGCGTTTCACTTGCGATTGCAACATTATTTAGTGTACTATATATTTGGAATGGGGGGTTTTCTGCCGTTGTGAGAACTGATATTTTTCAATTTTTTCTAATGTTTTTTGGGTTTTTTATTATGCTGATTTTTCTCTGGCTAAATATTGAATCGCCTCTTGTGATGGTGCAAAAACTCCCAAATACGCACATTGATCCACTTGGGGGCAACACCTTACAATATGTTCTTGTCTGGTTTTTCATTGCATCTTGGACATTTATTGATCCGGGTTTTTACCAGAGATGTGCAGCAGCAGAATCACCGTCAATAGCTAAGAGAGGTATACTAATCTCAATTTGTTTTTGGGCCCTTTTCGATTTGATGTCCATTACAGCCGCAATGTATGCGGTGGGTTATGTTAGTACTGAAAAAGCACTTTTAACATATCCAATTTTGGCTCATAAAATTTTGCCAGCTGGCGTTTTCGGATTATTCATTACTGGAATTTTAGCAATTTTGATGTCCACAATTGACTCGTTGAGTCTGGTATGCGCTATATCATTTGGAAGAGATATTCTTTGGAGGATTGATAAAGATTCAGACAAAATGGGCTCATTAATATTTGTTCGAAGAGGTTTGATAATAATATCATTAATTTCGCTTTTTTTAGCTTATTTATTGCCCTCTGTGGTGAAATTATTTTACTTATTAGGTTCGCTGTTAATACCGGGTTTAATACTGCCATTTCTTTTTACTCTAAAGAAAAATAACAGTGGCGGTGCTGAAACTCTTGGAGCGACTTGGATAATTTTGCCCATATTGACAACAGCAACCTGGTTTATCATTTCAAAAATTATTGGAGGAAATATTTTCAATATTGAGCCCTTCTACTCTGGTATTTTTACCTCAGTATTATATTTAGTGATTAAGCGAAAAGGAGCTAGTAATGGCAACTGAGATAGAAAGGAAATTTCTTGTTAAAAACCCCCCGCTCTACCTAGCTGAAAATAAAGTAAACATAAAACAGGGTTATATTGTAAGTGATAAGGAGAAAGTCATACGCGTTAGAATAGAAGAAAATTCTTTTTTTCTAACCATTAAAGGAAGACAAACAGGTATATCAAGACCTGAATATGATTTTCCTATTTCTGAAAATGATGCTGACGAACTTATTACTCATTTTTGTAATGATAAAATAATTGAAAAAACCAGATATTATGTAAAACACGGTGAGCACCTTTGGGAAATTGATGAATTCCATAAAAAGAACGCAGGACTAATTGTTGCAGAAATTGAACTAAAATCTGAAGATGAAATTTTTGAGCCCCCCTCATGGATCATGCAGGAAGTCACATCGATAGGAAAATATTATAACATGAATCTTGCAACCAACCCCTATGAGAGCTGGTGACATTTATCAATCTGATATGAAAAAAGGATGCAAAATTTCTATTCCATTGATGAATCATACTTGCCATGGGTTGCAAGACTATTCAATTTTGCTCTTTTATAAAAGGCATCCTGGGCATCCTTAACATTCATAGCCTGCCCACCCCATTTTTTTAGCGCGGGTGCTTGCAATGCCCTTCCGTAAGAATAAGTAAGATTCCAGGGAGAATTTTCACCAAGAATTTGGTTCATTTTATTCAGATGAGCAGTGGCATCTTCATCACTTTGACCACCAGATAAAAAGGCAATACCCGGTACAGCGGATGGAACACAACGCTTCAATACAGTAACCGTCATTTCTGCTACTGTATCTACATTAGCTTTTTCAGAACATTCGTAACCTGACATCACCATATTTGGTTTTAAAACCATTCCTTCAAACTCTACATTTTGTAAGTACAGTTCAGAGAATGTAGTATGTAAAACCTCTTCTGTTACCATAAAGCTATCTTGTATCGAATGCTCACCATCCATGAGGATTTCAGGTTCTACAATAGGAACAAGACCATTTTCTTGGCACAAGGCTGCATATCGAGCTAGAGCATGAGCGTTAGCAGTGATACATGCACCACTTGGTGTGGAATCACTAATATTTATCACTGCCCTCCATTTTGCAAAGCGGGCCCCAAGAGAATAATACTCTTTTAGTCTTCCATCTAAACCATCAAGACCTTCTGTAATCTTCTCACCCTCGCTGCCAGGAAGGTGATGGGCCCCCATATCCACCTTTATACCAGGTATTACATCAAGGTCACTTAAATACTTGGGAAAGGGAGTATTGTCGTTAAGAGTTGACTGTCTCAGAGTCTCATCAAAAAGTATTACACCACTTATAAATTCGTTCATCCCATCAGTTGTAAAAAGCATATCTCTGTAGGCATTTCTATTTTCTTCCGTGCTTTCCAGATTAATTGAATCAAATCTTTTTTTGCAGGTCGGCGCACTTTCATCTGCTGCTAGTATGCCTCTACCCTTTTCGACCATTTTTTTTGCTATACCATTTAGGCTATTTAAGTCCATTTTTACTCCTAGTATTTATTTTTGATTAATTTCTTTCAACATCGATCTAAACCAATCAATGTTTTTATCAAAGGGTTTACCCCCTTTGACCCTACTAAATTCAATTAAACTTAGTTTCCCACCATACTTATCATCTAGACCTGATAAACCACTATCCCCGTTCAGTGCGCATTCAACAGCATATTCTGATGATTTTTTAATTAAATCAAGATCTTGTTTATTGGCTTTGGCCGAGCGAGAAAAATAGCCACTTTTTTGTACCAAGGTTTTTTCTGCTCCCAGTTCACTGGAGAGATGTTTTGCAAACCATTTTCCGGGGTTTATTTCGTCGAGTCGAACATGACCGAATGCATCTCGGGGTACTTTGCCACCACTATCTTCAATCTCTCTGACAATAACATCAAGCCCAGCTCCCTCGCTTAAAAATATATTTACACCATCCTTTTCATCCATAACTTTTTTTAATCTCTCAACCTCATTTTTAAAATCGAAATCGATCTCTGGTATGTATATTGCATCAATGTCCCATCTTTTTTTATCAATTAATATTTCTGGTAGATATTTTCTTTTAGCTATTGACCCTCTGTAATTTCTAGCCGTCTGCGCGGTTAGCCATCCGCAGTTGCGACCCATGACCTCATGAATAATCAATTGTCGAGTGCTTGTGGTATTTTCATTTGCAATATTCTCAAAAAAAATAGCACCTTGCTCAGCAGCCGTCCATGCTCCTAATGTCTGTGAAACTGGGAAAACATCATTATCTACTGTTTTGGGCAAGCCTGATACTGTCAGATCATAACCATTTTTATTCAAAAAGTCTGAAAGCTGTGCTGCCATCGTATTTGTATCATCACCTCCGATAGTGTGCAGGATGTTAATACCATCTTTTTTTAACTGTTCAGCGGCAACCTCTAATGGGTTTTGCCCTTCATTTACATATCCTCTGCGGATACAATCTTCTAAGTTTGTCAACTTGACCCTACTGTTTCCAATGGGTGAACCACCGTAGTCAAACAAAATTTTGTAATTTTTCTTAACATTATCATCGAAGACAATTGAATTACCTAATAATAGACCCTGATAGCCGTTCATGTAGCCTATTAATGTGGCATTCGGCTCCAATTTATTATATTCATAAATCAATGAACCAATAGAGGCGGATAGGCAGGGAGCAATACCGCCAGCTGTTAAAAAACCTACTTTCATAAACTATAAATAATACACTCTCTAATCGGGTGAAAATTATGAAAAAGTTTTACTTATATGTGATGCAAATTGTAAATAATTAAAATATCTTTGGATATCCTAATCTGATTGAAAAAATGGTTCTTATTTTAACTCACATTTAGAATGAAAAAAATACTTTGGAAGCCAAAGCATCCTGATAAAACACATATGATGGATTTTTTGATCATCATAAATGAAAAGTATGGAGAAAACCTTACCTCCTACAGCGATTTACATCAATGGTCTATTAAGAATATATCCACTTTCTGGGAAGAGATTTGGAGATACTGTGGTGTAAAGTATTCCGTCAATTTCTCCAACGTGGTAGATGATGATAGTAGAATGCCCGGTGCAAAATGGTTTAAAGGTTCAAGACTAAATTTTGCAGAAAACCTACTTAAATATCGAGATAATAAGACTGCAATATCCTTTAGGAGCGAGAGCGGATTAAAAAGAAAAATAACCTATAAAGAGCTATTTAAAGAAGTTGAAAAACTATCGCACTCTATGAGAAAGATTGGTGTAAAAAAAGGCGATAGGGTTGTGGGCTTTTTACCAAATATACCTGAGTCTGTAGTCGCAATGCTTGCCACAAGCTCTATCGGTGCTGTGTGGAGCTCATGCTCACCTGATTTTGGTATCAGTGGGGCTCTTGACCGTTTTTTGCAAATTCAACCAGTTGTCATATTCTCAGCAGATGGATACCGATACAATGGGAAACACCATGACTCATTAAGAAAATTGGCAGGAATAAGTAGTAGGATAAACTCTTTGAAAAAAGTTGTTCTCGTTAACTATATGAATAATGCTGATATCTCAAAATTAGAAGATGGAGTTCTTTACGACGATTTCATATCAGTGAATTCAGGTCCTCTAGTATTTGAGCAGCTTTCATTTGATCACCCCCAATATATCATGTATTCGTCAGGAACAACAGGGTTACCAAAGTCCATAGTGCACTCTCTAGGTGGAACTCTCATACAGCATCTAAAAGAGTTAATGTTGCACTGCGACATTAGGCGAGGTGATTCAATATTCTTTCATACAACATGCGGGTGGATGATGTGGAACTGGCTGGTATCCTGCCTTGCTCTAGGATCTGAGATTATACTTTTTGATGGTTCACCCTTCTACCCAAATGAAAGAATTCTTTGGGAAATGTCTGAGGAATTAGGATTAACCGTTTTTGGGACTAGTGCAAAATACATTGACTCATGTAGAGCAATTGCATCAAGGCCTACAGATTTTGCAGATTTATCAAAGATAAGAATGATTCTCTCAACTGGTTCAACATTAGTTGAAGAAAATTTTGAATATGTATATGAAAATGTTAAGAATGATGTGCAATTGGCTTCTATATCCGGCGGAACTGATATTATTTCCTGTTTTGCCCTGGCTAATCCAATTCTGCCAGTAAACAGAGGAGAAATACAGTGCATAGGACTAGGTATGGATGTGCATTCTTACGATAAATCAGGTGAATCAATTCTTGATAAAAAAGGAGAACTGGTTTGTAGAAAAGCTTTCCCCTCGATGCCCATTTA
>CAJWHU010000008.1 GCA_913041325.1 uncultured Fidelibacterota bacterium
CTAAATACCATTTCATATTTCGCTCAGCTATAGGTTTGTAATGACCACGAACCTTCTCTTCATCGATTGGCTCACCATTATTTTGTTTTTTTACATCCTCAATGATGTTGTTCAAATAGTTGTTAACCATAGATGGTGGAAAAGCGGGATCTACTTTTTTAATAAGAGTATCGACTAGGTCTTTTTCAAAAGCCGTTCTTGATCGCTCCTCAAAATTTTGCCTTATTTTGTTACTAACATCAGTCCTTAATGATTCCTCTGAATCTAGATCAGGGTTGATTTGCTTTAGAAAATTTTCATCAATGGGCGGTAGCAACTCTCTCTCAACATTATCTACCTGAACCTCATAATCCGATTCTTTTTCTCCCTCTCCAAATGGTATGGTAATACGTGCCACACCTCCTGGCTTCAGGCCAATTAGTTTATCTTTTTGGCTGTCAGTGAATGAATCTTGCCCAACCCTTAGGTATTGCTTCTCAAACTTTTTACCAATAATCGGGATACCAGTTTCATCCAGTTTTTGAAGTGTGCACACTATGTAATCACCCTCAGCCGCGCCATCCTCAACTTGTTGCATAGTTGCCCGTGATTTTCTTAATTGGAGGATTGCATCTTCAATATCCTGCTCGTCATGAATGTATTTTGAACGCTGTACTTTTAAAGAATTTTTTTTCAATTTTGGAAGATCTAGCTTAGGTTCAATCTCAAATTCTGCGGAAAAAGTAAACGGTTCCTCCATCTGAAATTTCACGTCACTTATCTCAGCTTTGTTGACTGGAGTCATTTCCTCTTTTTGAATGGCCATGATATAATATTTTTGAAAATTTGAATCCATAAAATCAGCTTCAATATTGGGCTGGAACTGCTTAAGTAACCTATCTCTAGGGATTTTACCGGAGCGAAATCCTGGCATCTTTATCTTTTTACTAAACTTCTTAATAGCACCATCAAAGTCCGTTTGAAGCTCCTCCCATGGAACCTCAATATCTAACTTTCTAGTGAATTCGTTAACCTTATTAACTTTTACTTTCATCGTAGTCCTTGATATTTATATATACAATCATCACCTGTTTTTATAACGCGATTGTGCTTTTAATAATTTATCTTAATGAATTGTTAAAGAATCTATGTGTTTTTGGAGCAAAAAATAATTGAACAGACCCATAAATAGCACAAGAAAATCTTTTTATAAAATTCAGCTACCAAATATAATTTGGTTAGCTAAAGTGTACACATCAAAATATGTCAATTGGCTATCGTCATTTAAATCTGAAACAGAAGATATACAGATGCCATCAATAGCGGCATCCATCAGGTCTGTTAATAGTAAAACATCAATCACATCAATTTGCCCAGAGTTGTCAAGATCTCCATTCAACCAAGTATCACAAATCTCTGTTCGGCCAGCTAGAAATGAATGCCACCCAGCTGGAGGGTTTTTCTCATATCGGCCTGAGCCATCGGCAGCAGTGATAAAATATTCAATCGTTTCCTCATTAGTTAAAGCGGGTATATAGCCAATCCATTCTTCATGGGTATCGGAATTACTGAATTGATCCAGTAGACCAGATTGCCAGATGTCTGATGTTGAGTGTCTCCAGTATACTTTTAACGAATCTTGAATTAATCCAGAGTTGCTTAAATCATCAATATTTGAACTGATTTTGAAATGAGCACCGTCTGGGCTGGCACCATCATTTAACGGGTTATGGCTTATTTGTAACATTTGAGTGTCTGGTATGCCTTTTATTCTACAATGTAATGCATCAGTAGATTGCCACGTCCCTGAGAAACCCATTACATCGTAACCCGGTAGTGCCTCGATATACGTTTGCAGAGCATCATCATCCCAGCTACTTCCATAAAGAGGAACCAGAACTTTGTCATTAACCATCAAAGAATTTGTGTATGGTTCATCACTGGGTGTATATATTCTGTAAACTTCCCAAGGTTCACCCCATTTATTGAGCGTGCTTGCGAAATACTGTGCAGTCTCTTCGATCTGGCTGTATTGAGGGTGAGTATTTGGCACCTCCCTAATTAGTACCTTGGTATGGCTTAAATATTTTCCCCAGCAGTCGATATGGTCGATGTAAGTATTGTTAGGGTCGTCAATTACATGATATGTTTGAATACCATAATATTGCTCCATAAGATTGTTCAGAGATTCATCGGGAATGTTATTCTCTTGATATACTAAGTCTGAGGAGGCTGCAATACCCAAGCCGTCAGTCATATAATTTCCTCCTGCATGTATAATATCGACGGCATAGTATGGAACATTTAAGTGGTTTGCAATTTTGAGAGGGGCATCGTTATCATTCGGTCGGGGTCTGTTGTAAGTGAAGTCAACTATTGAGACTTCTCTATCAGCATTTACAATCCACCACGGTCCATAGTCCCGTGTCCAGTAGCTATCAGTTGAGCCTAATATAAACTCAACATTATCCATGTTTACTGATCCGCTGGCCATTGTCGAGTTTGCAATGTCCTGGAGCTCAATAGATACAAGACAGAATATGGTTACATCCTCCGATAATTCGGAAATTATTTCAGTGCTTATTCCAAAAGGATAGCGGATGAGTACTCCCTGCATTGGTTCAAACTCGGCTATGTTTCTAATCGGAAGCGCTGGAGGGTCGGTATCTCTTCCCATTTCATATATCTGATCTAATCTCTGAATTTCTTGCTCAGTTAAACCTTTCGGAAGCTCAAAAATATTATCAGCGTCAACCAAAGAGGTAAAAAGGTGTAAAAAAAGTGCTACCTTTGTCGCGCCTATCTTAACAGAGGGCCTAATCATAAGTTTTCAATATAAATTATATCGATGATAAGGCTGGATACGAACTACTATTGCCTGAGTCTGTAGGTTGCACCTTCCATTGTTTTTAAGAATTTTTCCACTTGATTTTCTGTATGAAAGAGTTGATCCATTGGAACAAATACATCACTTGGATACTCTTCCTCATCGTAGTCTCTAAGGAAGTTTGACTCAAGTTTGATGAGCAGGTCACGAAGTACCATGGGTGGGATTTCTTTATTTCTCAGAAAATTAATCTGCAAATTTAATTGACCGGTGGATGTCATATGGAACAGTGGAATTGAGCCCACATCTGTGTTACAGCGAAAAGTTAGAGTGCCATGGTCTGCTCCCCGTCCCCAGGATATGTCGTCAGCAAACTTTTCAGAAAAATCAATGATAGACACGCCTATCTTAGCAATCTCTCTGGTGCAATGTTCTCGGATGTGATTTACAAATGAATTTTTGTCCCAGTTCGACATTTAACCCCCTTAAAATGTAATAATAGGTACAAATATGGTAGCGCAATTTAAACAATAAGTTTACAAAAATGGAAGAGAGTAGTTCAGCTTACTTGTTTCCAATCCAAACTGAAAAAAACTTAGATTGTAATTGAGTTGGATTTTTTTCTAAACGCAGCCTATGTCTGTACCTTGTTTTTTTATGCTCAATATTGTAGGGTAAAGATAAACTAATACCATCACGTTTTACTCCGATCTTTACCTTTCTCCCCTCTTCGTATGGATAGCCATAGTCGTCAAAAAATAATGAATCTAAGATTTCTACGTTAACACTATCACCAATTTTCAGACCAATTGGGTCTGCGCTACCAACCTTTTTTATTTTTCGATATTTACCTGCCGATAACAAATATGTTTTTGTACCGTAATCTTTGAGAATGCGCTTAGGTACTTGGTGGCTACCTTTTTCTGAGTATAAAACTCCTATTTGATCTAACCCATCTTTCAAATTTAGTGGCACAGTTCCTTCAACATAATCAGCAAACCAGTATCTTAAATCTGGATGCACACGAGCAGTAAACTCATCAAAAAAGTCTTCCTCATCAAATGGTTTAGTGGCGCCATATTTATCTACTAATTCTAAAATAATATCCTTCAATGTTTTTTTGCCATTGGTTAATCGGATTATTTCAATGTCAAGAAGCAGACCCAAAACTGCTCCTCTTTGATAAACTTGAAGGTAATGTTTTCCATATTTTTTTTTAAAAACATTCCTGCTCATCTCTGTAAAGGGTATTTTTCGCTCTGGATATTTCTCTGCAGCTACGATTTTATTTCTCATCCGGCTCCCAAAAAATTCCCTTTTGGAAATCATACCAGATTGCAACAATATTAAATTCGCAAAATATTCGGTTACACCCTCATACAGCCAAAGGTGCTTAGACATTTCAGGCCTAACATAGTTGAAACTACCGATGTGCTCACTATGAAGACTCAGCGGAGTGAAAATGTGCATGAATTCGTGTAATGCAATACGCTTGATCGTTGATATAAATGTAGTGTCTCCATAATCTGGCAGGACATAAAAAGAGGAGTTACCGTGCTCAAGAGCTCCACCCCAGAAAAGTGATTTATTTTTACGGTAAGCATATATTTTAGTTCCAATGCCAACATCCTTAGACCGCATTTTTTCTATAAAAGGCTTTCCATCTTTAATGTATAAGATAAAGTGGTATTCCTCAACAGGCAAAACATCAGTAAAGTTCGCAACGGCCTCCATAATAGGTTGTATATCATTTTTAATTAGCCTAGCATACCCAGTGCTTCCATTTTCGTGGTATGCCTCTATGAAAACTTTAGAATTATTAACAGTAAATGTGGATGTGTCAGGTCTCGATATCATGATGGGACAATCAATTAGATGGTGATAATCGCGTGCTTCATATGTTACACTTTGGCCTATTTCAAACATTACAGGCAAAGCTGAAAATGATTTCATCTCGCTGGGGCGAGTGATGGTAAGCTGTACAGGACGATACTCTAGGCCTTCAAAAAACCCGAACCATCCAGGCGCGTTAATCACAAAGTTTTGTGATTCTTCAATGTTTGTACCAGCCATGGGCCAAATCCTTTTCTTAGCTTTAGAATGGTCCCAGGTATCATCTATCCAATAATTAATTGAAGATAAGTCAGATGCATTTTTGATAATAAAAGTGTTTTTACCAGCTTTTTTATAAGAAAGTAAGTACCCTTTAGAATCTTTTGGCTCAATTGTTGTAACCATTTCTCCATAATCTAACTCTTTGTAGGTGCCTGGTATAGTTTTAGGAAAATGATAGACAACAGTATCCTGATTAATTCCAGGGCATTGTAGATTAACATACACCTTGTCATCTACAACTTTTTCTAGGTTTATTGAGTAGATATATTTGTGAAGGTCATATTCTTTTTTGGGCGCAAGGTTTAATTTTGGCCTTAATGATGAACAGTTTAAAAATATAGTAGTGATAATAACTACAGACGTACATGGTAATATTTTTCTCAAATTTTTATCGCACTGAGTACTGCTAAATAAAGGTACTATTTGAATGAAACAGCTATCAGATTGTCTTTTGAATCCCTATCAATAAATTTGTTCAATGGATCAATTCCTGCTTTAGTGGGTTTCTTATCTAAACTGATGGAAAATGTCGACAGACTATCAGCTATGAACACCTTTTTGACATAGATTGGTAGCTCCTCGCTTATACCATTTTTTTCTACCTCACTGAAAACACCAATTTCCAACCAGTCATTTATTGGCACACTAGTCTGAACACCCAAACTATCGGAGTAAACTTTTTTTGCCTCCACCTCGAGCGTGAGGTTATATGTGCCATCTAAATTCTCGGTTGCGTTGGCTGATTTTGCTTTGTTCTCATATAGCGTTATTTTCTCAAATGTATCTGTAAGCAAATACTTCATATCTTCTGGCACATTCTTTTTTATGGAGGCAATAAGCTGACCAACATTAGGATAGGGGTCGTACTGATATCTGTGATCATCAATGAATTGGCCTAAACTTTTGTTGAATACTTTTTCGCCAATCAAATTTGAAAGGGTGTATAAAATGAGCCCAGCCTTGTTATAAACTATGTACTGCTCGTTACCTTCTGTCGATATAATGTTTGGTTCCTCAGAGTCAAAAGCTCTGCCCTCAAGATATTGATCAAGCTCATATTTTAAAAACTTTCTTAGCTGCTTCTCACCTTTCTCAATTGCCAACAGTGATACTGCAGAATATTCTGATAGCCCCTCGCTCATAAAGTTGGAACCTTTGACATTGCCACCGGATAATTGGTGTGGCCACCACTGATGCCCCATTTCATGCGCAGTTACCCAAAATGGCATATCTAGATCTTCGGGGTCTTCAGGGTCTATGTCCATAACAAATCCCATAGACTCCGAAAAGGGTATGGTGTTGGGAAAAGATTGTGCAAAAGAATTGTATCTTGGAAACTCTAAGATCCTACATTGTCTGTAAGGGTATGGCCCGTATATGGAGCTGTAATAGTCGATTGATCTTTTCATTGCATGCATCATCGTTTTCAGGTTATAAACGTGTTTTGGATGATGATAAATCTCAAGACTTATGCCATTGTGTTCATCTTTCATGATATCATAGCGACCAGAAACAAATGTGAAAAAGTTTAGGATAGGTTTATCCATTTTGTAATGGAAATATTTTCTGTCTGACCCTTCGTCCCACTCTCTTTGAAGGTAGCCTGGTGCCATCGCTATTTGTCCTTTTTCAGTGCTTACTATTGCCTCAAAATCAACCCAGTCCGCGTCTCTTCCGATCAAGCCATACTTGTTCCCTTGAACATCATCAAACTTTGGTAGCTTTCTTCTCTCTTCGAGACCGTATTTTTTTCTCACCATTTTCTGACGTATTTCTCTGTTACTATTATACCCGAAATTTGGAAATAAAAGGCTGCTTTGGATCATGGTTCCATTTTTAACGACTAGTTTATCGACACCATCATTTTTAAATCCCTTTCTTGATCTACTACCTGAAAAGTTAAGTTCAAGCTCATCACCTGGGTCTATAGGAGGGTCAAATGCATACATTTTCATTCCTAGAACACTATCATTATATACCAGCTCACTGGGCCTACTCCATTCAAAGGTATCAAACCCCCACTCTGCTTGAGAACAGAAAACAGTATCTACCCTGATATCGTGTTTGTTTTTAAGTTTATATGTTCCGCTAAACTCTAAGCGGCTATCGCTTGGGAAGATATCAACACTGCAGTTTACGCTTGTTATCTTTGGCTGTATGGCACCCTCATACTTTTTGTATAACTTTTCATATTCAGCTGATTGCTTCTCAAAATGTTTTGGTGGAAAAAAATCATTTAGAATATTTGTATTGTAAAAAATAAATATCCCTGAACCCGAAAATACTAGAGACCAGAGAAATAGATTAATTTTGATATTTTTTGATAATCTGTTATTGATTTTTCGTAATCGATGATTGAAATCTTCAACCAACCCTCTTCTCCACATTAAATTGGAGAAAAGAGCCAGGAGAACGGCGAACGAGCCCCAATATAATTTGTACCAGAAAACTCGATTAACATATGGAGAAAATCCGTTCATGTCCGAAAAAGTAGCCCCAGCACCAGAACCGTAGTAGTATAACGTATGAGTAAATCCAAGTTGTCCCTTAAACATTCCAAAAATAAAGTATAGCACAATGATAAAGTGCCCAACATATTTATTTGTTACGACAGTTTGCACAGCAAATGAAAGGACACAGAGTAACATGTAGTCAGTCCACTCTAGAAGAAACAACCTTTTGATGTATAAGGGTATATCATAGTCATAAAAACCATGCCAAGTTTGGATACCAATGCCCACCAACATGAGTATAAGCAACAAAATCCCAGGAATCAGTATTAAAGCAATAAGTTTTGAAAGCATAGGGATCCAGTTTGGGACAGGGTGAGCATCAAGTATGCTGTCTGCTCCTAACTCAGACTCTCTCCATACGATCTGGCCCGAATAAAATGTTATTATTATTAGCATGAAAAGCGCAAAGCTTCCTGACAATACAGACAGAACTTGATAGGTTACTGGTAGAGTTTTGACTCCATTAAAACTTCCGATTGCAGATTGATTTAAAATTAAAAACCCAACAGCGGTTCCAATGATCCCGAGAAAATATGAATCTCTGAATGCCCGCTTTATTTCAGTTTTTACCTTTGACTTTAGCTGCAGAAGAGAAGTATTGTATCCGAATACAGCAACTGACCGAGGTAGAGTGATTGCAGCAAGATTAACCTCTGCCAGACTTTTTTTCTCGATTTTATTTTTTTTCTTTTTTGTAATATGAGTAAAGTCAAATTTATTTAGCCCCAAGAACAAAATTATAAGACCAAACGAGACCCAAATTATTCTGTTTAGTAGCAACCATCCATCAAGGGGTACGAGCAACTGATTTTTTTCGGCAGGTGTCCAGTATCGCGTTGACTCTGAAACAGCCTCACCTCCAAATGGATCAAGGAGCGAAGCAATCCATCGTGTCTCTATATCTGTCATTAAATTTCCTGCGGTTAGATAACCAAACAGAAGTATGACCGATCCTAGATAGGTTGGCAACATTCTTTTTGTAAGTATTGCTAAAGTGAATAACAAACTCCCAATGAAAAATATATTAGGTACCACAAAAATAAAAAATGGTTGAACAAAGGCATCAAATCGTAATGGACCAATTCCATCTTGGTCTAGGTAGGGCATGAGAAAAGCTATGAATAATCCAAGAGAGAAAAAGATATGTATGGATATATTTAAAAAAAGTGCGCCACTAAACCTTCCTAAAAAATAGGAATATGGCCTGATTGGCTTTGTGAAAATGAGAGGGTGTATTTTATTTTCGTAATCTCTATAGGCTGCGTTGCCAAATAGAGCTGCGCAGATAACAGTACCTAGTATAGTAAAGCTAGCTTGAAAACCGGCAATTGCTTCAGGCGCATTCCACTTTGTATTATCCATTACCGCACTGACTCCGGTGAATGCACCCCCCAGCACGTTAACGATTAGAAAAGCAATTGCGAAAAATATTAGGCAATAAACCCAGAAAGAAATCTTTCTTAGACCCAATTTGATTTCAAATAGTGTGATATTTAAAAACATTTAGAGGCTCTCTTCGTCCCAAATATCATTGATGGCGGAGAAATACAAATCCTCAATCTCGGGTTGAGTTATTTCAAATCCTTCCATTGGTTTATCTTTCGACAAAAGTCTTATTTTTACTTTGCCCATATACAACCTTGATGAAATTATCCTCTCATCATTTTTTACATCCTCTGCATCACTTTTTTCTACCAAACCCTGCCAAACCATGCCATTGATTTTTTTAATCAGTTCTAGAGGCTTTCCTTTAAGCCTTAACTTACCATTTAAAATAATGGCCATATCATTGCATAAATCACTGACATCGTCGACTATGTGCGTTGAAAGTATGACAATTATATTTTCGCCTATTTCACTCAACAGATTATGGAACCTATTTCTTTCCATTGGATCTAAACCTGCCGTAGGCTCATCTACTATAATTAGCTTGGGGTCACCGAGTAGTGCCTGTGCAATTCCAAAACGCTGCTTCATACCGCCAGAGTATGTACCAAGTCTTTGTTTTCTTGATTCCCAAAGGTTAGTTTTCTTTAAAAGAGCCTCTACCTCACTTTTTCGATCAACAGAACTGGTAATGCCTTTCATTATGGCCATGTGATCTAATAATTCAATTGCAGTAACTTTTGGGTATACACCAAATTCTTGAGGCAGGTATCCTAATATTTTTCTCAATGAGTGCTTATCATTAAAAATATCAATTTCGCCTATTTTTATTGAGCCTTCATCAGCATTTTGCAGAGATGCTATTGTTCGCATCAATGTTGATTTTCCTGCGCCATTCGGACCCAATAAGCCAAACATTCCATTGCCTATTTCAAGAGATATGTTTTTAAGTGCCTCAACTCCGTTTGAATAGGTTTTTGATATGTTTTTTATTTTTAAATTCATTTTATTCTCATTTTTTTAGGTTCGGCTTTGATAATTATCTAAAAATCTTGTCATTTTCGATCAAGATCTAAACGCTCATAATCTTCTGGTATAGTGTAGGTAATTGGATTGAATGGAGCAATATATAGTTCTCTTATTTCAAAGGTTGCTGATTCCATCCAACCTGCGTCAGAATCAATCGTTAATTTTGCCATTACAGTTTTTTCATCTGATTGCAGCAAACTATATGTTGAATCAACTCCGCCAATAAAATCTAAGGAGGAAAATTTTATCTTATTAATATTTTCAATAAATTCATCATCAACGGAGGAAGCGATATAAGCATAAAGTGAATCTCTCAAAGGCAGTTCATTGACCACCCATTCTTCAATCAGCATTTTATTTTTTTTTGTTGATATAGTGGTTGTCCATTTTTTTGCCCTGAATCCATTAATTGTTTCTACAGTATCATTAAAGTTTCTGCTGATACTAGGAATGGTATTATCATCTGTAAACACATTATTGGCGAATTCTATAAACCTATTTTTTTTGTAATCCTCAGAAGTATTTGTATCTTGATCAACAGTCTCACCTGATAGAGAAGTTTCTTCTGCAGTTTTCTCATCTTCTGTGTCTGCTTCATCCCAATTTTTGTCAGAAAATAGAGCTAGCTCGCCTGGTGGAGCAATCCAGTATTTTTTTCGTTTAGACGAATACCCCATTATCTTTTCTGAGCCAGGCACTTTTATCATACCTCTCTCGCCTCCAAATAGTCGAAAAATCCACCTTTTAGGAATAAGTTGGCCTCTAAATTTTGCATAACCAGGTGCGGCGATAATCTCAGAAACGGTTTCTATTTCACCTGCCAAACTCAGATCTACAGTGTATACTGTTACGTACTTTATTTGAAAATCTTGTGCACTTATAAAAGAATACAACAACAGAAAATATAGAATTCTGAGCACGGAATCTTAGTCAAGTTATTGAAAAAGTTAAATTGACTGTGTTTGAAATTGATGCCACGATTTCGTCCCCTGGTATCAATGTATTAACTCCATCCGGGGTACCGGTGAATATCAGATCACCTTTTACTAGCGGAATTTCATTTGACATTTCTCTTATGATTTCCAGGGGAGACCAAATCATATCCCCACATAAACCAGATTGTCTAAGTGTGCCATTGACCTCAAGTTTCAGCTCAAGATCAAGAAGATCTTTGTCGTTAACAATTGGAACGATTCCGGATATTGGTGCGCTTCCAGCAAAACATTTACTACGAAACCACGGTTTTCCTTCACTTTTGGCTTTATTTTGAATATCACGCCTTGTTAAATCTACTCCAACAGCATAACCAAATATTGATTGCTTGTTACCCATGGCAAGTACTAACTCTACTTCATGCTGGAGATCTTCAGTATTCCTTGGATATGTAACATCCTGATTTGTTAGAGCCCATTTTGGTTTTGTAAAAACAAACGGGGACCTCCTGTGATCTTCACCCATTTCAATTGCATGGGATCGATAATTTCTGCCAATGCAGTAAATATGATTTACTATGTATGACTTTTTGTAGCCACTTATAGGTAAAACAACATTCTGAGCTTTATTTAAGATAGATTTCACTACATTACAAAATCATAGAAATAAATAGAATAAATACTAGCACTATACTACTGATAATTGTGTTGGTGAAAAACAAATTATTTGAAGCATAATAGTATGAATGCACACCACTCCTTCAAAAATTTAGAAGGTAAATCAATATCTAATGAGTAGACACAAGACTACCCCCCTAACTTAACTATCATACAAGGGGTCAGCTTGTTACAATAGATTTATATCGAAGACTATGTCCTGTAGTAGGATGAAATTATAAAGCTTCGAAACGATCAGAGTTCATCACCTTGTTCCAGGCTGAGATAAAATCTTTGGTAAATTTATCTTGAGAATCATCAGCACAGTAGACCTCTGCAAGAGCTCTTAACTGAGAGTTTGAACCAAAGACTAGATCTGCGCGGGTTGCAGTATGGACTCTCTCACCAGATGTTCTATCGAGACCTTCGTAGCTATTTTTCCCGGTTGCTTTCCATTCAATAGACATGTCTAGTAGTTTTGAGAACCACTCATTAGTTAGTTTATCTGTTCTACCTGTAAATACACCGTGACCACCGGCACTTATACCAAGAGATCTCATACCTCCTAGAAGTACTGTCATCTCAGGTGCTGTAAGTCCAAGTAATTGAGCCTTATCAAGAAGCATGTGTTCGGCACCAATTTCAAAATCACTCTTATGAAAATTTCTAAAACCATCGGAATAAGGTTCTAAAACTTTGAATGAGTGTTCGTCCGTAGTTTCTTGGGTAGCGTCTCCTCTACCAGGCATGAATGGTACATCAACACCTGAGGCTTTCTCAATTCCTACATTTCCTGCTAGGACAATGGTGTCTGCTACTGATGCTCCAGTCTCTGATGCGATTTTTTCTAAAACACCAAGCACCCTCGATAACTGTTCTGGTTTGTTAACCTCCCAGCCTTTTTGCGGAGCAAGGCGAATACGAGCACCATTTGCACCACCACGTAAGTCTGAGCCACGAAACGTGGATGCACTGGCCCATGCAGTTTCTATCATCTCTTGGATAGTCAAATCGCTTTCTGCAATTTTAGTCTTTGCCAGTTCAACATCGTACGAGGTACTACCTGATGGCACAGGATCCTGCCATATTAATTCCTCGCTTGGAACTTCGGGACCCAAATACCTTACTTTTGGTCCCATGTCCCGGTGGAGCAGCTTAAACCAGGCACGAGCAAACGCGTCAGCAAATTCTTCTGGATTTTTATGAAAGTGTTCCGAAATTCGACGGTAATCAGGATCTTCTCTCATCGCCATGTCCGCAGTCGTCATTATCGTGGTCACTTTTTTTGAACTGTCTTCAACATCAGGGGCCATGTCTTCATCTTTCTGGTCTACAGGATGCCATTGATGAGCTCCTGCGGGACTCTTTACCAGCTTCCAATCATAACCGAATAACATATCAAAATAGCCATTGTCCCATTTTGTTGGATTAGCAGTCCATGGACCCTCGATACCGCTGGTGATGCTATCACGACCAAGTCCCTTGCCATGACCACTTCTCCAGCCAAATCCCATCTCTTCTAGAGGAGCTCCTTCCGGATCTACACCTTTAAAATCCTCACTGGCTGCACCGTGAGCTTTACCAAATGTGTGTCCACCCGCTGTGAGGGCAACTGTCTCGTAATCGTTCATAGCCATTCGCCCAAATGTTTCGCGAATGTCTCTAGCACTTGCGAGCGGATCTGGGTTACCATCGGGACCTTGCGGGTTTACATAGATAAGACCCATCTGCACGGCACCCAGCGGCATGTCTAGCACTCTGTCTCCTGTGTACCTTTCATTGCCCAGCCACTCCACTTCCTTACCCCAAAATATATCATCCTCTGGTGCCCAGATATCTGTTCTTCCGCCTCCAAAGCCGAATGTTTTTCCACCCATCGATTCAATTGCGACATTACCAGTCAATATAATAAGGTCTGCCCAGCTGATTTTATTTCCATATTTTTGTTTAATTGGCCATAGAAGTCTTCGCGCCTTGTCTAGGTTCGTATTATCTGGCCAGCTATTTGTGGGCGCAAACCTTTGGGATCCCGTTCCGCCTCCACCACGGCCGTCAGCAGTACGGTATGTGCCCGCAGCATGCCATGTCATCCTTATGAAAAAAGGGCCATAGTGCCCATAGTCTGCTGGCCACCAATCTTGCGAGTCAGTCATTAAATCGTTTAGGTCCTGTTTTAATGCATCATAGTCAAGCTTTTTGAATTCTTCTGCGTAATTAAAGTTTTCACCCATTGGATTAGATTTTACATCATGCTGGTGCAAGATACTGAGGTTGATTTGCTCTGGCCACCAATCCTTGTTTGACCTGGCAGCATTTGTGTGCTGCTCACTGGAGCCATGTGCTACTGGACATCTTGCTTCCCCGTTCATAATCCTCGGATTTTCTGTTTTCACATCATTTGTAATCATTTAGTACTCCCTAATTGT
The DNA here is from genome assembly GCA_913041325.1 of uncultured Fidelibacterota bacterium. The sequence goes on from CAJWHU010000008.1 coordinate 13,865, forward strand.
GTTTGCTACATTTCCCAATAAATGTTATTTCCACATCAGACACATTGAAATCAAATCTCTTTTGGATTGTTTTTTTGAAATTCTTGTTAGAGACCTTGACATCTATTAAATCTCCACATGAACTACATTTCAAGTGACTGTGTGGTCTAATGTTCCAATCATACCTCGCAACATTATTATCGTAAAATTTTCGTATTAATCCTTCACCGCTCAGCTGCTTTAAGTTCCTGTAGACTGTCCCAAGACTAATGTTCGGCACTATCTGTTTTGCTTCACGAAAAACCCAATCTGCAGTGGGATGGGTATCTGTCGAACGTACCAAATTTTTTATTATCTCTCTTTTTTGACTAAACCGCATGATAGTTCTGAATAATTAATGATAATAGTTCTTATTATTTATTAAAACATTATTTTGGATACCATAATATATTTAATATTGATTATACTAATCCAACCACTTTTTAAAGGAATTGATAATGGCAAAATTAAATGATGTAGCACCTGATTTTACTCTAAAAAATACTAAAAAGGAGAATGTCTCCTTATCCGATTATAAAGACAAAACAGTTGTACTCGCATTTTACCCAGGCGCATACACAGGAGTCTGCGATACGGAAATGTGTACACTGCAAGATAACATGAAATTTTTTAATGATCTGAATGTAGTAGTTCTTGGAATTAGTGTCGACTCACCATGGGCAAATGGTGGTTTCGCAAAACAATACGGCCTAGACTTCGATCTTCTCTCTGACTTTGATAGAGTTGTTATTGAAAAGTATGGTGTCAAGTTTGAAGGCTTGGGGGGAATTGATAATTACACATGTGCAAACCGAGCGGTTTTTGTTGTAAAAGACGGCGTTGTAAGATACAGATGGGATGCATCACCAAATCCCGGGGTTGAGCCCGATTACGATGCAATAAAAAGCACACTCGAAGCATTATAAATTAGCTTTAGATAAAATCAGCAGAGTTTATCTCTGCCCGTATTTTTTATGACGCCTCTTCCAATTACTCCAATTAATACGAGCGCGCCTCCTACTTTAGCACTTAGGGGCATACTTTCGTTCAAGATTAGATGCGCAAATAATGGACTACAAATTGGCTCTACTGCCGGGTATATTATTGCATCCAAAGCCGATACGTAACGAATTGCAGTGCTGTAAAGTACATAGGGTATACCAAGCTGAAAAAGACCTAGGAAAAATATTAAAAGCCATGATTGAACTTCAAAGGTGGCTCCATCCGAATAGTAAGGAATGCAAATAAAAAAAGTGAGAATATTTCCAATGAGCGCAGAATCAATTGGTCTCTCTTTCTTTTGTTTTCTCATCATTAATGTTAGGCCTGCGAAACCAAAACCTGAAATTAAAGCCAGTATTTTGCCCCACAGTTGATCGATAGTAATTTCATCAAGGAAAAAAAGGAACAGCCCTGAAAGAATTATCCAAATAGTTAACCAATCTAGCTTAGTTGATTTTTCACCAAGGAGATAGAATCCAATCAGCGCCACATAAACTGGTGCAGTGAATTGTATCAATATGACATTCCCTGCTGTTGTCATTTTATTGGCAGATACAAAGCAAAGAACCATGATTGAATAGCAAATGGCACCTGCCCATGTGGTAAAACTGAAATAAAATTTTTTAGGATTATCGTAGAGGATAATTATAATTGCTGCTAGTCCACTTCTGATACCAGCTATTGCCATTGGAGGCCATGGTATTAGTTTTATTATAAATCCGCCAGTGCTCCACAAAAGACCACAAAGTATCAACAAAAAAATTGCGTTATTACGTTTAATCTTTACACCAATAAATAAGATTTTGTTTTGACAACACTAATATATGCTAGTTTCTATATTGATTTTTATAAAAAATTATTTAAAAGAAATAATATCATATAGTGTTTAAAAACTTTTCATAAATTTTTAAATTTAGAGGTATAATATAATTCATCTTTTAACAATAGATTATCAGTAAAAAATTAATAGGAGTTAGTTATGATAAAAATAGAAGGATACGCGCACTGTGATGGTCCATGCGGTGTTTATGACCCGGCAAGTGCTAGAATTGCTGGAGAGGCTGTTCTATCAATGACAAAAAAAATGCTCGATCTTGAGTGTCCTGATACCTCAAATTCCTCCATGATGGCCAGTTATCTAAACACCATGAGCCGTTACGCAGCTGTAAAAGAGGAACAGGCCCAATTATGCAAAGATGAATTGTTAGTATTGTGGACGGATTATTTCAAACCAACTCATCTTGAAAAATATCCTGATCTCCATGAATTATTCTGGAATACTGCCAAGCTATGTAGCTCTTGCAAGGTTGAAGTATCGGTAGAACATGCAAACGAACTGATGGATAATATTAAGAAAATTCATGAAATTTTTTGGAGCACAAAAGATCGCGACATTGCTTGGTACACTGCGGGCTAATAATTGTAACGAAATTGAGGTCACAATATGTGGCGATAGTATGCTGCCCACCTTTAAAGACGGTGAAACAATTTCATTCAGTAAATTTACTGGGCAACATCTATCTGTGGGGTTAGTGGTACTATGTTCTCACCCTTACCAGAAAAATAAAAAAATTGTTAAGCGTATAACGAAAATTGAAAGCGACGATTTAGTCTGCATCAGGGGTGACAACCCCATTTTTAGCACTGATAGCAGATCTTACGGTCCCATATCAAAATCTAAAATTATAGCAATAAAAACGGAGAAATGAGATGAATCAAATGAAACCATATCAGATTAGCGCAATCAATGCGATATCATTGATATCACTTGGTGGGTATGGCTACTTACAATCGGAAACACCCTCGCCAACCGCGCTTATACCTGTTATAATTGGAGTATTGTTATTGCTTATGAATGGTGGAATAAAAAGTGAGAACAAGGTTGTTGCACATATTGCAGTCTCACTTACCCTTCTAATACTGTTTGGGCTAACAATGCCCATGCTAGGTGCCATTGATCGAGGTGACAATTTTGCCATAATGCGATGTGGTATCATGATAGGGACAACCGTTGCTGCAATAGCTTCCTTTATACTAAGCTTTATAAATGCTCGAAAGAAAGGTTAATCTTAAGCTAAGCTAACCCTCTCTCAGCTTGTAAGCACTTTGGACCCTATCTATTGCTGCCATGAATGAAGCTATGCGCATGGGTACGCCCTGATCTTTTTTTATTGAATACACTTCTTCAAAAGCTTGGATCATCTTTTTATCAAGTTTTTGATTGACCTCATCCTCTGACCACTTAAATTGTTGTAAATTTTGCACCCATTCAAAATATGAGACAGTTACGCCACCAGCGTTAGTCAAAATGTCTGGTATAATAGCGATTCTCTTATCCCACAGTTTGTTTGCAGCATCGCCTGTCACTGGACCATTAGCTGCTTCTATAATAACTTTGCAATTTAGAGAGTGAGCATTTGAATCATTTATTGCACTTCCAAGGGCAGCTGGGATTAAAAAGTCACAATCTAAGGCGAGTAATTGCTCGTTTGTAATATTTTTACCCTGCTCAAAACCCTTGATGGTTCTGTTTCGACGATTATAATCAAAAAGACTGGGTATGTCTAAACCATCTTTATCATGTAAACCTCCGGACACATCACTAACTGCAATTATTTTACAACCGTATTCATGCAAAAATTTTGCTGCATATGAGCCGACATTTCCAAAACCCTGAATGACAACTTTACAATCTTTTAAATCAATCCCCCATTTTTCTGAGGCTTCTCTAGTAATGACAGCAGTACCTCTACCTGTGGCGGCCTCTCTCCCCTCTGAACCTCCCAACTCCAACGGCTTACCAGTGACAATCGCAGGAGAATACCCGTGTACTTGGCTGTATTCATCCATAAACCAGCTCATGACCTGAGCATTAGTATTTACATCAGGTGCAGGTATATCAACATTGACTCCAATAATTGGATCAATTGCCCGGAAAAATCTCCTAGACATTCTCTCTAACTCTGTTTTACTGAAGTTCGATGGATTAACTCCGATACCTCCCTTACCACCACCGTAGGGTATATCCAGAAGGGATGTTTTCCAGGTCATTAAAGTCGCAAGAGACCTCACTTCGTCAATATCCACATGCTCATGGTATCTTATGCCACCTTTGAAGGGTCCTCTAGTATTATTATGCTGGACTCTGAAGCCAATTACACTATCCATATCACCGCTATCTCTTCTAAATGGAACTTCGACAGTTAATTCTCGGTCTGGAATTTCGAGAGCTTTTGCAATATTTTGTTCTAGGCCTAGCTTTGCAACAGCGGCTTTATATGCTGATGAAGTTGGATTCGTGCTTGATGACATAAATACTCCGGTTAATTAAATACGTTTGTCTAGGCAAATATAATTATCATTTTAATTGCAACAAACTAAACATTTGAAAGCATTCATCTAGATAAGATGATGCTCATCTTACAATCAAGATGGGACAATTACATTTTTTTATAACGCTCAATGGTTTACTACCAAGAAAGAATTTTGTCAATGGTGACTGTGTGGATGCACCCATTATTATTATGCGATTTTGCTCGGCATTTTTTAAGATAATATTTACGGGATCACCAATCTCGATTTTTTTTTCAAAGATAATACCAGTTCTTCTAAGCATTACTTCAGCTCTTTTGATTGCTTTTGCAGATCCAGTGCTTATATTTTTATTTTTGCTGACCGTCAAAATTTCCACCTCGTTATCAAATGCTTGAGCTACACGCACACCGTATTTTATAGCCTTGTTTGTTCCAGGCGAATCATCTACTGCCAATAATATTTTATATTTCTGACTTAAGTTAAAATTATTTACAATGAATATTGAGCTATCGATATATTGCACCAAATCATGTGCCACATTCCGCTTTCCACTGCCACCGATTATTGTTAGATCATATCTATGCGATTGAACCTCATTCCTTAATTCATTGATTATATCTCCATTACGAAGAATAAGATTTAAATCTTTAATCTTGTTACCTTTGAGCAAAATCTCAACCCTCCCAGCACTGCTCTCAACCAGAGAGTGTTGTGGAGTATTTTTAGATTCATCTGAGATTGTAATAAACTTATTCTTTTTAAGATAATCATAAGCCCATGCTAAAACATCTACCCCTGGCCTATCAATTTCCCAAGATTCCATTAGCTCATTGACCATATCTACATCCTTCAAACTAAACTCACTAATTTTTTCACCAACATCCACTATTGTAGTAGACGCCTTCAGTGTGCGGGCTATGTTCATACCGACATCTAGTGTCGGACCAGAATATTGTTTACTGCTTATCGCTATTAGTACTTTCATGATAGTATGGGCCAATAAAAAGTTGATATGATTAAAAGAACTAAGACTGATAAAATAAATAGTTTCCAGCCTGCTTTAAAATAATCACTTGATGATATAAGTCCGGTAGAATGTATAATCATACAGGTGGGTGATGCTACAACAGTTAAATAAGCAAATGATGATGCTATTGAGGTCATTATTCCCATTAATATTGGGTTTCCGCCCATATCTAAAATAATAGGGCCAAGTACAGCAACAGTTGCTGCATTACTGAGCAAGTTTGTTAACAAACCAGTAATAACCACAGATACAAACCATCTAACTGCTGCTATGTCTTGAAATGCATAATCTAGATATTTAAGTGTCTGTTCTGCGGCCCAAAGAGCTGCACCCGTTTCTCTCATTTGAATACCTAGAGATATGGCAGCGCCAAATAAAAGTATAACTCCCCAGTTAGTATTTCTGTTGATGTCTTGCCATTCAACCAATCCTGAAGATAGATATAAAAAAACACCAGTTAATGCTACGATACCAAGACCAATAATTGGACTGAGAAAAATCCAGCCTATAAAAACTAATAAAAAGATAAATATTGCGAGATATTGGTTGGCAGTTAGAGTGCCTCTTTTTGCAACTCTCACTTTAAGTTTTCTTATGGAAGAATCCATTATTTTTTGAGAAGGTGTAAACGTGTACCATACAATAATCGAAACAATTGGAATCTGGACCAGTAGCATTGGATATGTGTATTTCATCCACTCTAAATAGGAAATTTTTCCCATACCAAACTCGGCTAGATAGTTAATCATAATGACATTCCTGCCTCCTCCTGAGGGAGTTCCAATTGAACCAATGGCGCAGCCGTATGCAATGGAAAATAACAAGACTGTTGACAAATTCGTTGTTTTTTTAGGATCCAAACCCGCATTTCGAACCAGGGCTAGGGCAACTGGTAACATCATTGCGCCAACTGTATGCTCGCCAATAAAGGAAGATAGCAAAGCAGAGATTGCTACAAAACCAGTAACTATGCGCCAAGTCTTATTACCTGTGACGTTTATAACGCCAAGCGCAAGCCTTTTGTCTAAATCCTGCTTTACAAGTGCTACCGCCAGCATTAAAGAACCCATTATAAAAAATACAGCATCGCTCATGAATGAAGATGCAACGCCATCTGCAGTATCTACTCCCAAAACTACTTCCATAATTAAAATTAAAATTGCAACAGCGGGTAGAGGTATGGACTCGCTTATTATCAAAATCAAAGCGACAGCTACGATGATAAGTGTTCTGTGCCCCTCAGGCTCCAAACCAAGTGGTGAGGGAACATAAAAAAAAGAAATGCTTAGAAAAAAAGATAATATGAGCCACTTTTTTCTTGTAACCCAAAATAATATATTTAATACGGAGCGTTCTGAAAAACCTAACATTGTTGTTCAGAATTTATCGATTAAATTTGTGTGATGTGGACTTTCCTAAAATGAAGAGATAGGAACTTTTTAGCGCCTAGAGGCGAAATCTAAATCTCGGGTAAAAATATATTCCAACACAAAAAATGATTTCAAATGCTATGAAAATAAAAAGATTCCTAGCAACTCCATCATCAAATCCATAGCTGTGGAGTCCTACTTGCAATAGATTAAC
>CAJWHU010000009.1 GCA_913041325.1 uncultured Fidelibacterota bacterium
CGGAGGTCAACACGATCAGGGGTCTGGGAACGAATTTGAGTTCTCCAATGAGGTTACACATCCAGATTTTCTTGGCGGGCAAAGTCAGAGCGAAGAACAAGACATTGATGAATCCGGATCCGCTTAGGTTTCCAACCATCACCACCGCGTGGTCGAAACGCAATTCGGAGTCCAGGAAAACTTTACTTTTGTAGTCAAATGAACCTTTGTAAGGGTAGGGGATGATTTGTTCGATCCGATTATATTTTCGCAGGAGATCGAGGCAGTGACGGTGAGAAAGGATGGAGATGGACGGATTATTAAAAAACGATCGAATTTTAGGCAAGCTTGCGTCCAACTGCTGAATGGGAGCGGACCGTATGATGAGTACCCTGCTCATAATCTCTTCAGCGATAGAAGGTGAAGCACAAGCGAAGGGGAATTCTCATTTCCTCTGCCACTTTGGTTTTTACCGGATGCCTTTTGTCCGACAGTTTTCGCAAGTTCCAAAAGGCGGAAATCATGGCCTTGAGATAGATGATGGTGTGCTGTTCCATGCAGTGATAAAAGCAAAGGTAAACGAGTGATAGGGTATCCTTAAACGCTCGTGCAGTCGGATAGTTTTTCCAAACTAGCCAAAAGGAATTTCGGGTGTAGTAAAAAGGGGCCCTCCAGGATTCTCGATTCTTGGCCGCCATCTTATGATAGGCGATCAAATCCGGAAAGAACCGAATTTCATATCCGAGGTCTCTAATTCTAAGCGAACAATCTGCTTCGTTCATGTAAAGAAAGAACTCTCCGGGATAAAAACCGACTTTTTTGAAAACCTCTTTTCGCACTCCCGCCCCCGCTCCGTTAAACCCGGTTGAGTATGAGGAGCTAACTTGGTTTGAGGAGTCGTAATCATCGGCTACTTGATCGTAATCGTCTGCATTGCGGACATCGAAAGCACATACGCCCAGTTTTGGATTTTCTGAAAATTTTTGAACCATTCGTTCGATTGACTCCTTGGCTGGGTAGGAGTCATCATCAATAATTAGAATAAATTCTCCTTCCGCCGCATCGAAGCCGAGATTGTAGGCTTCAATACCAAGATTGGCCCCCACTTCGATCAAGCGGACCCAAGGGAACTGTTCCCTGATGTTTTCTTGGCTTCCGTCGGTAGAACCGTTGTCTACCACTATCGTTTCCGTTTTGGAGTATTTAATCTCTGAAATTCTAGTGAGTGAGATCTTAACGTCTTCCCACCGATTCCAACATAGTATGACGATGCTAACCTTTGATGTAGTCATGGTTCATCTCGAAACGAACGAATTCACGCCATTTGACCTTATTTTCCTGACTTGAAGTTTGATTTGGGGTAAAAATTTTTTTTGGGCATTCTTCAACTTGAAAACATATTGAGAAAGTCTTCTTCTGTCCATCGGCGTGGAAACTAAATTGAAGAACCGATCTACAAAACAAACTTCAGATTTGATTTGTTCACTGGTGAGCTCGGAGACATGGTTAACGATTTTTAAAGGCAAAAAATTCTCTTGATGAGTATTTTCCGCGAACTTTTTTATTAAAGCTGGGTTGTTCGGAATAATTGCAGTCGGGTTTACTTCATTAATCACCTCCATGATATCGGCTTTTGTTTTTTCTAAACATTCTGCATGCACGAAGATACCTTTTTGATTACTTACCCAATCAACGAATCTGGATGGATTGTCTTCGCACTTTCTAATCCGTCCCTCTGGGGCTTTTCCCCTTACCTCAGCTAGGCCGTCAATTACGGCCCTCAAGACCGTTTTTGCCGTATTAAACTTACCCTCGATACGTGAAAAGTAATAAGATTGGAACAAATCCTCAAAAATGGTTTCTATGCAGCGGTCGAGATTCTTCTCATCTGCATTGTGGATAAAGAAATGAATCCTGTTTCGTTGGAAATAATAAGTCCCGGAAGTGTTTTCTCTTTTTTTGACACCCATCTTGTGCCAAACCTTCGAACCATCGTAGGCAATCACTTTCTTGCCGGATTTTCGCAAACGATGGAACCATTCAACATCGTCCCAATACAAAAAGTAATCTTCCTGCATCAACCCGAACTCTAGAACCAATTCGGATCTAATCATAACTGAACAGGCAGGCACATAATCGCTGTCAACAATTGCGGGGATCAAGGTCGAATCCGATACCCCAGAGTTCAGAGGATCAACTTGACATTTAGACCAATCGATTCTTGCCCCCAGTTCTTGTGTCTTGTCCGGATGATCAAGTTGATAAATCTTTGACCCCACCGCACCGATACTAGGCTCTTTTTCGAGCAACTCGTAAGAACTTCTGAAAGTCTGCTTGTCCACAATGATGTCATTATCCAGGAGATGGATATACTTCGGACGATCGGACAGAGCTGCGCGTAAAGCAGTATTAAATCCACCCGTGCCACCAAGGTTTACACTGTTCTTGATGAACCGAATCGGTCTTTCGCGATAATCTTCCAATGCCTTAACCGATCCGTCTGTCGACGCATTGTCTACGACAATCACATCAACCACTGGTGGAACAGCCAAATTAACGGAATCCAAGCATTTGATAACATCCTCTTGCTTGTTCCAATTACATACAACGATTGCGAGGTCATTCATCGGCAAGGAATTTTGATCAGTTGTAGTAGAAATTGTCTTTCAACCTACGATCAATCTCAGAAAAGATGTTGGTAGGGTGTTTTTTGATGAAATAATCGTCACGAATGTAATCGAAGAAATTCCAGCATTCAGACTGATCGTTGGTCTTCACCCCGTTGATCAAGACCTTTTCCATTGTCGATGACAAAGTGCTTTTATCCCTTGCCGAAATACAGGACTGTAAATTCTCATAGTAGGGGTTTCCGCAGGAAATCAATTCTTTGCCAAGCAGCATGGCTTCAAAACCCGATTGAGAGTTTATGGTGATTGCAAGGGATGAATGCTTCATCAGTTCGAAAGTTGACCACCGGTCATCAAAATCGATGTAAATTCCGTCATTTGGAGATTCGCTGATTCCAGCGTCCAATAGTTTGCGGTGAGTGAGGTTATCATATGGCCTGAAATGAACCGGATCAATTCCATGGTGTTCTTTCGGGTGGAGTTTTAGTACGATTGGCTTTCCAAGAGATTTTGAAAGGAAAATGATTTCCCTCATTAGTTCGATAGAGTTTTTCGAGTAACTACATTGATTGAAAAGTAGTGAGGCATCGGTGTAGACTTGGCCCAAAAACAAAACAAAATCATTTATGTGTTCCGGGATCTTACCTCCTATCGTTCTGTGTTGATTAGATTTAGGTCTATTTAAATGTTCTTCGGCCAAATTATCAATCTGATTCTGTGTCAGTTTTTGATTGGATCGGAAATCTTTTGTACTCGTTAATAGACCTTTTCCGATAAAGTAATTTTTGTCAGTTGGTTCCACCAAAACCCTGTCATGAAGGAAGGTGTTTTCTATCATTAGACAGGGGATTTTCAAGGAAAAGCAAAGACGACTTATCTCGTAAGCATCCAAGAAGAAACCTTGTGGTACAAATCCATGGGAAATCTTGAAATGACGGGATAATTCAGCAAGTTCCTTTCGGTAACAAATCGTTTTTACAGAGAGCGATTTTTGGGCTTTGGAAGAAGGGTCTTTTAAATTTTGAAATTCCTCATAGGAAATTTCAAGAGCAGTCAAAAGTTCATATAAAGTACCGCTTGATTCAATAAATTCGATATTTTTATCGCCCTCAAGGAGGTTTACATCGGTTGTCGGGGAAGGAAGGACCCACTGCTCTCTTCTAAGGAAAGAGCGTAAGGCGGATTTACCCAAGGATATACCAAACCAAGGTAACCGATGAAAGGATAATAGAATGGATTTAAAACCTGGGATTTGTTTTCGAGATTTGCTCAAAAATAAAAAGTATTTCAAAACTGTTGGCATTTACCTTAAAAATGAAATAATTTTAAATACTGGCATTGAGGCATAGTAGAAAATGTATGATACGAAATTATATACAAAAGAATTACGATAATAACTACCAAGTAATATATCTGGATGATGAATTACCAATGCATTCATTGGAATCCCTTTTCCCAATAGTTGAATCTTGATTTTATATGCTTGTTGGGAAGAAATAATTATTTCATTAAAATCAAGTTTTATTAAATCGCTTGGAGATACAATTCGAATTCCAAATAATTTCTTATTCCATTTTTTTGGATCGTTGTCACAAAAAGCAACTATATTAGATTTATCTCTGAGATAGTTATATGAATTCTTGCCACCATTGCCGCAGCCGAATATAACTTTTTTTTCATTATCTAAAGGCATTTTTCATACATACTAACCATCTTTTCGAAATTATGATTTTTAGTGATTGTTTGGATTGCATTAGAAGATAATAATGAAGCATAATGGTAGTCTTTGAATATATTTATTGTTTTTAAGAAATTTTTTAGAATATTAGGATTTTCATCAAGCAAAAAACCATTTTTCCCATGAGTGATTATCTCTTCTAGAGCGCCAACTTTAGTTGAAATTACAGGTACGCCCATGCTCATTGATTCAATAATGGCAAGAGGAACCCCTTCATTTTTGCTGGTCATAACACTGACTCTTGATTGGTCGAGTATTCCTTTCAGTTTCTTTTGCGAAATCGAACCAGTTAAATTTATATATTCAATAAGCCCATTACGATCAATAAAATTATTTACCTCATTATATAGTGTTGGGTCTATTATCCTTCCAATCATAAATACTTTTAAGTTTTTAAAATTATACTTAATTCCATTTATTAATCTACACATTAGTAAAGGATTTTTTATCTCACTAATGTTACCAATCCAAGAAATTACAAAATTATTTCTAAAGGCATCATGGTATGAGGTTCTTCTCTTAAATAAATTCGGTTTAATTGCGTTTTTTACTACAACTATATTTTTGTTCGATATTTTCAATTCTTTACACAGAAATCTTGCCGAGTGTTCGCTGATTACAATGAATTTATCAACATAAATAAAGTTTGATTTACTCAATCCAAAAGAGTCTACTTCATAGTTGTGTATTAAGTTTACAAGATTCTTAATGTTAAGTTTCTTTTTGTAGATTCTCAACTCGTCGTAGATCCATGAGATACCACTACCAAAAAAGAGAATTGTTTCAGGATTTATTATCTGGATATAAAATCTTAGGGCATAAACTTTTACTGTATCTGAGAAGTGATAGCCTAAGTTTTCTTCCCAATCAAAGATCTTTTTAAATGCGTCTCTCGAATCGCAAAGATCTGTGCCTAACGCAATGCATAATTTGCTTTTACCGGATGATTCCAGAGCATTAAAAAAGCTAAGTGGAATTTGCTCGCTTCCACCATTGGACTGGTTGTTACAAATATAAAGTATCTTTTTTTTACCTCTATTGGGCTTTAGTTTGTCTAGATTCTTACTCAAGGTAGGGTTGGAGAAAATAATTTTAGAGAGGAGATACCTACGAGAGAATTTGGCAAACCAAACTCTATGCCAAATGGATAAAATAAAACTGTCAGAATCCATTTTTGCTTTTCCAATAAACTTATTGGCATTAAATATCACTAGATTCTTTTGAATAACACCTGCCGTCTTAAGTCTTCTGATAAAGGTATCCTGGTCGGTCTTGAAGCAAATACCTGTCACTTTAAGATCCTTCAGTTCCAAGTTGCAAAAGTTCGTGAAAGAATGATTTCCCAGCTGAAAGCAAAAGGGGAACTTCTGGTAGGAAGTGAATGTGACGCTTAGATGCTTAAAGAATGAATATAATTTGTAGATTGAGAGCAAATCTGCGTAAATAATGATTTTATGCTGCATCATTTCCAGAGATTCAGATTTGATAAAGATTCGAAATTTGTTTTTCGGATTGTTTTTCGAAGATTCTTTTTCTTTGAATTTCGTTTGCTTTTCTCCCGAATTTATCTCTGAGCGATGGATTCAGTAAAAGTTTGTTACAAAATGTGGATAAAGATTTAGCATTGTACTTTTCTGCAACAAAACCAGATCGGTTATGGTCAATGATTTTGGAGATATCTCCCGAATCCAAGGCAACCACCGGTATGCTGTTCAACTGAGCTTCACACAATGAGTTGGGAAAACCTTCGTAAAGAGCTGTATGAAGAAGGATATCGAAGGCGGGAAGGTAATCATTGACATTGTCTCTTTGTCCCAAAAGAAAAACATTCTTATCTAAACCGTGCTTTTTTATCAATAAAGAACACTCACCGTAAAGCATGCCGTTTCCAATGATTACACCCATAAGGAATTCAACTTTACTTGAAAGTGACTTCAGGGTTTCAATAAACAGATGCGGCTGTTTTTGATGTTCAAGTCTAAATAGACCACCTACTATTAAGGTATTTGCCAGGGATGACTCGATTTTAAGTTCATAAGCGAGTTGAGTCCTAGCTTCCTTTTTTGTAATCTTTGACAATTTATCATATGGAAGGTTTTCCGTTAGCAAGATCTTTTTTTTACTAATTCCCAACCATTTAGAGTAATCATGGATACCAAGAATGGAGTTACTGCTAAGTTGAATTCTCTTATTTTTGATTAATGTTCTGTAATACTTCTTATACCATCTACGATTATTTTTTAGATTATTCGGTGAGGTGTTTCTGAATGAAAAAATTACTTTCGGAATATTGCAAATAGTGGATACGATTCCTGTAACAATGTTATTTGAATCTAGGTAGGAGTGTACGATACAAGGTTTGAAAGCATTTACAGCAGCCGTTAACTCCATGCACTCTCGACGGATATAATTTGGCAGCTGAAGCAGACTTTCGAGGTCGCGATTTTTAAACTCTGTAAGGCAAGTTTCATGATTGAAAATTGGGATGCCGTTTTCCTTTAACATCTCTAGAAAGAAAAAATTGTTTCGAGCATTTGAATCGAAAAGAAAAACTGAAACTTGGATGCCTTTTGTCTTCAGTAAGCAAGCAAGCAGAACAACTTGTTTTTCAGCACCACCAGTAGCTAGATTCCTAATAACCAGTAGGGCTCTTCTTGGTTTGTTTGCCATTTTTTCAATGTCACTTGAATTAGTTTTATGAATAAATTTTTCTAATTGTCGGAGAGAATTTTTTTCGAATTTTACAGTATCGACTTTATCCCTAATCACTGCAACGGATGTTCGATTTGCAAAGTCCCAGAGAGTCGATTTTTTGCCCCTGAAGAGTTGCCTGTAGACCCAATCTGTGCCCCTTGGATTAATAGTGAAAATTTTATTAATTTCGGTCTTGTGGAAGAGGGTGCCAAGAAATTCATTGGGCAAAGAATGTCCTGTCAACGAGATGTGTTTTCCTTTCAGAAACTGAGTCCAATTCCCATTTTTGAATATGAACAGATGGTATTTTGAGAAGGATTCAAGGTGAATTTTTGTATTTGGGCCAAGGAAAACAATTAAACCTTCGTAAGCATCTTTTTTAAAGCAGAGGTTTTCATTTAATTTAACCTCGTTATCAATAACCTGTTGATAATCGAACCGTAGTTCCATGGTTTTTTCAAATATTCGGAGAACTGATAAGTCCCTAGAGTCATCATGGAGCAAAAGATATGAGTATCCCCTTTTTAACTTATATGATATTTTGAGGAACGAATTCCACTCTGAAATCCCCATTTCACCCTTGATTTCCTTTGCTTTTAGAAATTCCACTAAGCACAGAATAGAGTTGATCTGATAAATGCTGTTCTGATTAAGTTTATGGATTTTTTGTAAGTCTAACCTGCTCCACTCAAAAAATTCTGGGTTTTCATTGTAGTGCGAAGAGAGTTTGTTAACTAATTCTTCTCTGTATTGAGGTTTGTTGGGAATTCCGAAGCCCCTTTTTTGTTCACTGAGGCATTCCTCAGGCAAATGACGCTTCAATAGATGCTTCAAAATTATTTTTCCTGAATTTCTCTCCCTTAGTAGACCTTCAGGAAGCTTTTCGGCGAAGTTTGCGACAGGTAGGCTCAGAAAAGGTGTTCTGACTTCCAAAGAATTTAGCATACTCATACGATCAACCTTGTGCAGAACTGCATGAGGGAGATAACTATTAACATCGATTTTTCTCTTGGAGGAAAGATCCGAAGCATTTTGGACACTCGATCTAAGCGTATCTAGAAAATTTTGGTAATAGTGTTTTTCATTTCTGAGAAGTTCGCATAGCTCTGGATCAGAAAACAATCTTACTTTGCTCAAGTAATATTCAAGTGGATGATCTATTGCTGTCAATTGATCGCGTTTTCTTTGAGCTCCGTATCTATCGTATCCCCCGAATAATTCATCGGCTCCATCTCCAGAAAGAGCAACCTTGACTGACTCCGAGGTGAATTGAGAAAGTAACCATGTCGGCGTTATGGAACTATCAGCGATGGGCTCACCCAACTTCGAATATATCGATTGAGTTATGCCCAAATCATTTTCACTGATAAACTTAGTATGATTTCGACCACCCAAATGCTTTGAGATTTTTTGAGCCATGAAGTGTTCTGAATCCTCTTGCTCCTTGAAACCAATAGAGAAGCTATCAATACTCTGTCTCTTGGTATTAGATAAAATGGCATGAGTTAGTGAAGAATCGATGCCTCCAGAGAGAAACAAACCTACCTCAACATCTGCCCTTATTCGGCGTTCCATGGATTGAGATAGAATCTGCTCGAGTTCATCTGCGTAGTCATCGATAGACCTGTTTGATTCCTTGATGGGTTTTGGCTCAAAAGAATAATATTTCTTTTCTCTCAAGACACTGTCCTGCTTGATTGTAAAAAAGGAACCAGGTGAGATTTTGCTAACTTGTTTGTAAATCGTTTTTGGACTAGGGATGTACTGAAAGGCAAAGTATTCTGACAAAGATTCCTCCGAAATGGAAAAATCAATTTCATCAATTGTTTTCAAAGCGTCTATTTCGGATGCGAAGTAGAAAACCTCATCATGAATCGTGTAGTGCAGTGGTTTTTCGCCAAAGGGGTCGATTGCACCAAAAATCTCGGACTTTTGGGTGTCATAAATCAAAAATGCAAACATTCCATCAAACTTGGTCAAACAATCTTCACCCCATTCGGCGAATGCATTAAGTAGAACCTCAGTGTCAGTATTATTTCTAAATTGATAACCCTTCGCGACCAATTGCGACTTTAGTTCGAGATAGTTGTAAATTTCTCCATTGAAAGTGATAACAAACCGACTGGAACTATCCATCATAGGCTGTTTACCGCTCTTAGAGACATCCAGAATACTTAGCCTCCTATGACCAAAGAGAATTTTGCCATTATCAAGCGTGACATGACCTGAATCGTCAGGTCCTCTATGAGCCATGGTTTCGTTCATCGCCTTAACCCTTTCGGTAAAAGTGTGTGCGTTTTTCTTATGCTTGAAATTTACAATTCCTGAAATTCCACACATCTTCTAAAGGGATTTATTCAGATGGCTTGGCTTGTTTGAGACTATGTTAGAGTACAAATTACCACTTTCTCAAGATTTACCTTTTGTTCATCAATCTCTTCCAAAATTTCTCTTTGATACATGCTTGCTATGATTACAAACTCAAAGTCGTTTTCTTTTAGGCGGATTGGTGGAAAAACCTTAATGTCCATTACAGATTCATTTTTGCTATCGGCAAAGCTATCAATGAATCCCATTACTTCTATATTAGAATTAAGCATTTTGATGACTTTTTTTCCGGTGGTGCCAGTCCCATAGATGAAAACCTTGCGAATAGTCTTAAAATTCCTAAACATAGACCTTCTTCCTTTATCTGACTAGATTTTGTAAGGATGCCTATCGATAACTCGGCGATAGACTTTTAATAGTTCAGTCACGACAGATTGCCTATCAAATAAACTTAGCTTTTTTCTCAGTTCTTTGATCATTTTTCTTTTTTCCGAAGGTGCCAAGTTTGCTGCAAGGTTCATTGCTTCCGTTAATGAAAGCACGCATCCTGGCTGACAGAGGATTCCCGACTTGCCATCCTCTATAACTTCGTCGAAACTTCTACCTTTTGTACCTATTATCACTTTGCCCAAATTCATTGCTTCGAGCAATGTATTGGGTAAGTTATCAGCCAAAGA
The DNA here is from genome assembly GCA_913041325.1 of uncultured Fidelibacterota bacterium. Next base: position 10,044 of record CAJWHU010000009.1, read on the forward strand.
AGGTAAGCAAACGAAATCTGCCAATCTAATTATCGGAAACAACTCTTCGTGTTTAAGGGAATCGAGTCTTATAATCCTATGGCGGTGTCTTTTGACAATGTTTGAGATCATCTCCCAGGGATTCGCGTACTCCTTCGATTTCAGCTCACGACCAACGAAAATAAACCTATGATCCTTATGTGAGTCGAGGAACAGATTTAAAGCTTGGGCTAAAACATAAACTCCCTTCCAACTTGCAATTGATCCGAAGAAAAGCCCAAAGGGCATTTGGTCCCTACAATTTTGATTTGCAAAGTCATTGTCCTCTTTGATTTCTCTAATCGTGTAGGGCGATTTGACGACATGCACTTTCCTCTTGCATTTATGTGCCACAAAATCGCCAACATATTTGCTCGGCGAAATAACTGCATGGGCTTTTCGGATGGATCTGTCTTCGCCGAATATATCCCCTTCGTTTTGAAGAAATCCATAAGGCGTCAAAAGTTCTCTGTAACTAGATAGCCTGACGACGGATGGAACTAACTTATTTAGAAATACACCAGACCCTCCCAGATTGGTGTAGTGAACAATGTCATAGGGATGCGTTCTGTGCCTATGTCTGATTTTTTTCTCAACTCCCCACGATTCGAGCAAGGATTTCATTGTTCGTTTCGGTGAGGTTATTTGGTTATTATCTGGAAATATTCTTTTAAGGTGTGTAGGGAAATCAGATGCTTTCGAACATTTGAATAACGGAATTCCATAGTGCTCGTACAATCCATCATGATCCGATCGAAGAAAAACTTCAGGTTCGTGTTTTTCTGCAACTAGCGCTTGGGCAATATTAAAAGTATAATTTGAAAGCCCTCCGGCAAAGTTGGTTTCTGTTACAAACTCGGTGGTGACAAAGGCAATTCGCATCCTCTAATATAAATCAAATTTTTATTTTGATCATCGAGACATTTTAAATGTCCATTTACTTAAAAGAATATTGTATTCCATCTTTTAAGTTTTCAATAATGGTGTCATAATTTAAGATATTGCAAGTTTGGGTTAATAAATCTTTATTATCTAGGGACTTTAACTGGTTTGAATAAAATATTAGCCTAGCACGACTTTTTTCGTCTTGATGCTGGTGATATGTCAAAACTCTTTTCTTGATTCTTTTTTTGATCGATGAGTCCCATTTGTAATGATCTAAAATACCAACGAAATTATCGTTTATTCTAAACTTTTCTAATATGTTATGAGAAGAAGTAAATTGACCCATTGGCCTAAGAATGGAAATTTTATCTAGTCTCGCAGGGACACCGTAAAGTTCTGATGAAAGATTTAAGTTATACAATGGAAATTGTAAGTTTATTGGTTGGTTGATGGTCAAAGGTTTGAAGGTGCCATCAAATGCAACTTTGTCAGCCATGTAGCATCTCAAAGCGTCAAGATTTTGCTGGTCTAAAAAAAGCAATAGGGAGGAGAGTGACTCGAATTTTTCTTCTCCTAAAAAGCTTTTTTCCAGATTAAGGAACTCATCTAAATCAATGTACAAGACCCATTTTATTTGTTTTTCTGAACATGATCTTAAGAAATCATTGACCTTTTCTCGTTTAAAATCGGAATGATATTTAGATACGAACTCGAAATGAATTTCATCTTCACGAAATTCCTTCAAGCAAACATTTTTGAAATTGGGATTGCTAGATAAATCAACTGTGAAATGAAACTCGGTTACGCCCAACTTTTTGTAATGGGAAACAAAGTGTCTGAACAAGATTTCTTGCTCGGAATCAACAAAGCAAAAAAGCGGAATTTTCAAATATCTACAAGTGGTTCGACTTTGTAATCCTGAGCATCCCAAAAATTCATTTTGAGATTATGAGATGCCTCAACTTCCTTTTCATATTCAATTGAAATATTTTCAGACTTATTGCACCATTTGGGGTGCCACTCAATATACATTTCATTGACAAAATCGAATGTATTTTGACGAATTAAGTGTGGTATTATCTGATACTCCGCACCTTCAACATCAAGCTTCAATAAGATGTAGTCTTTAACATCTAATTCATTACTTATCCATTCGGCTAGATCGATTGCTCTTACTAACTGTTCCTCCACTTCATCGCATTGGAAATGACTTCCGCAATTCGGTTGTTTTCCTTTGTGTGGGTCTGTCGTGCCGGAGCAGCTATAGTTTGGGTTAGTGTAGAAAGTAAGTGTCTGATTTTTATCTGAAACAGCCCAAGGAAACAAAGCTAGTTTTTCTCCAAGCAAATCTCGAATATCATTGAAATATACATGCAGCTTTACATTTGGTTCAAAGCAGTAAATGAAAAACTCTTTTGCATCCTTCCGTAGATCAAGGAATTTCCTCACCGAACACCCGTCATTTGCTCCGCAATCAATAAAAACTTTTTTCATTTGTTAAGGCTTCAAATTATATTAGGCGAAAATACCCAACTTGGCTCAAATTATTTATAAAGAATTACTTATTTTTGAGAGTTTACAGGTCATGAAAAACAGTTCGCACGAAAACCTACTTTATGAGAATAGCCTTCGTTAAAAGGGAAATGATTTTTCATAAGGTAATTTCTTAAAGGACTTTTATAATTAGAATTTTTAATCTTGGCCGAAAGATTCAAAAATTCTTGTACCAAAAACTTATCTAAAAAGGGGTATCGGCATTCAATGCCATAGGTTCCGCCAACAACTTCATCCTTATAAATAAATTCTTCTTGTACCCCGTTGAAAAAATTCTCCCAAGGGAAAACCGAAGAGAGATCTTCGGGGAAAATTCCTTTCAAAGAACTAAAAGGCTGACCAACTCCATTCTCTCCATAATCAGACATGATTTCATCTGCACCCTGCCCGGAAAGATAGATCTTGCATCCGTCCTTTTGGGCATGAGAACAGATAATTCCGGTACCAATTGATCCCTTGTCTTCAATTACACGGTAACCTTCAGGTCTTGTCGCTCTACTGGGGTTCAAGAAATCTTCACTTTTTTCAGATAAAAATCGAACTTCCTCTGAATATTCTTTGGGCGTCACTTCTAAGAATTTAGCATTTGGGATAGTGGAGTGTCTTTGGCGAAGAATCTCGATGTCTTCAGCAGCTTTAACGCTGTAGGTATTAAAAGGTTTTTTTTGATTCAGTAATTCGCATGCGATTCCACCACTATCAAGACCACTGCTTAATCCTATGAATATTCCCTTGTTGGAAGTGGTTCTCTTGGCTACGGCATGCTTAAAGGCAATATCCCAATCATCGAAAGAATCTTTGTATTGGTCTAAATTAAAATTGTGATTGATAAATCGGTTTACCAGTTTACCGCTATCTAAATTAAAAATTGTAGTAGTGTTGGGCTCTGACTTTACTACTTCTGTGAAACCGCTTCGTTCAAGTGAACTTTTGTAAGATCCAAGACCAATGTTTTCATCGCAATCTTTTCCTATCCAAAGGGGTTTGGAGCCAAAAACATCAGTGGAGGCGATTATAATGCGTTGGTTGAAATCGACTATCAGAATGGCAAACTCCCCATCGAGTCTACAGCAAAATGTAGGTCCGTATTCCTTGTAGGCGTCAATTAAACAATTACCATCTGATTGGTAATCGGAGCCGAAATCCTCGAAATTGTAGATTTCTCCGTTATAGAGACAAAATATGTGATTTTCTACAAATGGCTGAACAGTGAAAGAACCGGTAATGCTCAATAAGTTATGAATAAAATGAAAACCTTCATGATGTAGGATTGAAGTTTTGTCAGGTCCCCTTCTTCTTGAAAAAAGATTAGCGTATTCGAGGTCTTGAATTTCCTTGCTTGAAAAGATAAAACTACACATCGGTTTTTTTTATCCCTCTTGCTAGCAAAGGCATCCTTTCACTGTCACATAGCCAACTGATTTCTATATTATTTTTATGCAAAGCCTCCTTGAAGCTTTTGGGTGAAAGGGGATTATCGAATTTTGGAGTTAAAGCATCAAATGTCGCAAGTTTTTCCCAATCGATCAACTCTTGACGCGACATATCAGAGTGCAAATCTTCGGCTCGCACATAGTAGAGGGGAACGAAATTATGAGAAATTACTTGGCCAAATTTGGTGCAGTCTAATCTTTCGTTTAGCCAATGAAGTATGGAAGAGAATTTTTCCAAAAACAAAAAAATATATTTGTGGGGAATCCTTTTTGTGAAGAAACGGTATTTGTATTTGAATTGTTGCATACTAAAGAAAGATTTATGGTAGCAATGCAGAAAAAGCCTCCCACCTGGCTTCAATTTCTGGCAAATCGATCTGATTGCCATGAGCGGATCTGGCGTATGTTGAATCACTCGATGGCACCATACGATGTCAAAGTACTCGTCAGGATAGGGAATGTTGTAAATGCAGGACTGAGAAATTTGCAGCCGATCGTCCTTGAGGAACTTTGCTGCACGATCAACAGACTCAGTCAGATCAAAGGAGTGAATTTCCTTAAGAGGTAGGGTAAGTAGAACCTCGGTATCATCTCCCCCGCCCATGCCACACTCCAAGAGTTTCATATTACTCGTGTAACATTTCTTTTCCCATAAACCAGATCTTCTCTTCAAGTTTTCTGAGTGCCTGAGTTTGCTCCCTCTACTTTCACTCTGAGCGTTTTGCCAATAGTTCCATTGCCAGGAAAAATTTTCTGCATAATGTTCATTTGTCTTAACAAAACGGGGAATGCCATTTTTGATTTCTCCAACCACTCTCTTGGAGTCTTGCTCGTATATTTTATTTTCTTGTGTAAAAAGAGGGGATTGAGCGTCGGGTGATACAAAGGGTTTCATCTTTAACGAATTGTTTGTGAATGAGATAGCACGAGATTCCCTTTCTGATTAGGTTTTTCAAGCATATAGAAATTGTGTACAAGTTGGACTGAAAGAAGATTTTCAAACACAATACCTCTTTGGGGATAACCTACCCATAAATGCAAAGGTTCACGAAGGTATTTGTTCCAAAAAAAAGAATTCATTATTTCTGATTGCTCTAAATAAATGAGGAATACTTTCATGAAACGGTCATATAAAACTTGATCAAAAGTAATTGTCGCTTGAAAACACTTTTTGAACGCTTCTTCGTCCTTTGCCTGGACTGCATTTCTGAAATCATTCTTTGAAGTAGTTACACCAAGAGTTTTGAAAATTTTTAAATAGTTCGATTCTTTTAACAGTCCTTGAAATTTGTTGAATTGAACAATTTCTAGACCCAAATAACCGAAGGATTTTGGATGTATCCTGAAAGATTCTTCATTTTTCTCAGTCACCTTGAAGAAAGTTTCATGAGCAACCGGGGCGTTCCACCAATGCAGTCCAATTGCTGAGCGGTAATTAAAAGCAAAAAGAAGAACCACAAAAACAATTTCAGTAAGAGAAAAGCTGTATGGCATGATTGCAATAAGGGAAATCAAAAAGAAATTTATGCAAATCCATTTCCAAAAGAAAATTCCTGTACATAAAAAAATCAACAAATGAAAAAGAATGGCAAGAGAACAGAATGCCAATCCAAAGGAATCGTTTACTATTGCCAATATGAAGCCACACTCGGCGATGTAGGAAAACACCATGCAGAGCCTGCATTGAGAAAATGCGAATTTACTCAATGATTTTCTGACGGGTATAAGCCACTTTGAACTCAACCAATTCCACTGGATAAATGCAGAATCGATAAGTGTCCACATCATATCATTCCCAAGGGGATTTGGTTTGTTGATGCCTGCTTTGAAATAAAATAGTGCTCCAATGGAAAGAATTGAAGTTATCATAATCTCAGTTGGAAGTTTGGCGATTGAACCAAAGAAAAAAACAAGGGCTCCTTCAAACAAAAGTAAAAGAGGTAATAGATGGCAAATTTCACAAGTCCATTCTGAGTCGATGGTGGCTCTTTCTTTTAGCATCGAATGATGCTTTACTTTAAAGAAAAAGAGACTGATCAGACAAAATACTCCTAAAGCTGTTGTGCTCGAGAAAGTAAAAAAAAATACAATTATTGATAAGATTCTTTCAAGATTAAGATGTAATTTGTATTCGGGGTTGAAGAGAGAAAATGTAGTACAAAGTAAAAGGGGTATGCAAAAGATTAGGTTCGAAATGAAAGAGAGCCTAAATGTTCCATGACTGGAGATCAAAATGTAAGCAATTATGAAGGCCAATGACTTCATATTAATAAGGCTGTAATTGTTTTTTTTACACTTAAAGATGAACTCAAAGCTTTTGAAAACCATACCTTTCTTAGTGTACCCACAACAGAGAGAGATTAGGGCAAAAATGAAGTAAAGTACTCCAAATGAATCAATCTCAAGTAATATCACTGTTTCTCTGGCAAGCGAATATAGTTCTTTCTACAGAATAAAATTCGCTTTTATCCTCTGGTATATCTATCACATCCGAAATTGTGAACCCAGTCTCATTGATTAACTTTTTGTATTCATCAGCAGTTGCCCCAAAGCAATCCGCACCATGAGCTTCAATATGAAATGGACTCCATTCTATGTACATGACTCCACTTTCATGAAGGCATTCGCACCAAGCAATTAATGCCTTTCGAGGGTCGTAGCTATGATCGAGCGAATTCGAATAAATAAAGTCCACACTTCGAAGCCAATCGTCACTCACTTCATGGAAGTCATGTCTTAACATGTAAGGATTGTTTTCTGCAAACTCTCCGATGTCTGTACCTATAATATTAAATCCAAGAAGTGTCCTGAAAAGTGAGACTTCGAATCCTATTTTACTCCCGTGACAGATACCAAAATTCGCTTTAAGAGAGTTTTGTTTAAAGTGCTCGGCAACTCTTTCAGCTTCCTTTTGAGTTATCCAATGTATATGTTTGCCTTCTGCATCATACAGTTGCCTAGAGGACTTCTCTATTTGGGTTCTTTTATATTCATCGTAGTCGGAGAAGGTAATTTTTTTCATTACTTTATCGCTATGACTCCATGTTCCAAAGAGTAATTATCTGGTAATTCATAGCGTAGAGAGTTCAAAAGAAATAAAAGGCCTAGAATTCTCAATAGCATAGATGCATATACCCTTTTGCCCTTGATCCAATCGGGCCCCTGCAGGCAATGTGCAAGATTGCTCCATTTGTTACCAATAGATAAAAGTTTCAGATCGGTGTAATTCGAGAGGTTTTTTTTCAATGCAGAAACAGTGAACCTGTAGTAGTCATCAGGAGCGGCATGGTAGTAGTAGACAAAAGGAACAGTTAAGATTAAAGTTCCTCCAGGCTTTAAAACTCTAAAAATCTCTTTGAAAACCGATTTGAAGTCCTCTACATGCTCGAGGACATTCAAGCATACGATTCCATTGTAAGAATTGTCAGCTAGTGCCATTTGGCGTGCATCAATCTCGAGTTCTATGTTACCCTTGGCTTCGAAATTTGATTTGGTGTAGGTCTTGGCATTGTAAGCATGCTGAGAATAATCTCTTTGGTAGGAGGCACCAAGTTCAAGAACATTTCCTGAAAGTAGGTGCAAGGAATCCTTTATAAATGCATCATGAATAATTCTTGAAATAGTGTTTCTTCCAAGGGTGAAATCACGGTAATCGGAAAGCTTAAACTTGGTTTTAAATAGGTCGTGACTGACTTTCATTGTTTGCGATATATTTAACTTCAAGGTTTTGCAGATATTTTTTCGCTGTTCTAAAAATCTTGTTCTTCTCTAAAGAGTATTTTGAGTAAAAATCTGATGAAGATATATTTTCAAAAATGAATACATTAATTGAAATGGTAATCGGATTTATTACATTCGTTTTGATATCGGTAAATTCCCTCTCATGTAATTCTAATAATTCATTATCATCATCTGATAAATTTCGGTTTTGTAAAATAGTCTTAATTCCTAGGTAAAAAGACCTGCTTGCAAAATCAAGTTCGAGAGGTTGAAAGCGTTCTAAAAATTGGGTTATTTTTAGGGTTCTCAATTCACTCATCGTAAGTAGTGTTAAAAAGAGTGATCGCCCCGCTTCCCAATGGTATGTTTTCTCCCAAAACTCATCTTCTGTAAATTGGAACCGGTTGATAATGTCATTAAGAAAACAAGGTGCTTCCAAACCATTGAAAACAGTGTTGATTGTGGAGATAAATGAATGCTTCTGATAAAAATCGCTCTCTTGCCATATGACTGTTGATTTGTCGAAATTTAAAGACTCAAGTAATCCTTCGGTTAGTGAGGTAAAGCAAGTTTCATTCAAGTCTTCCCGGGTTAATAGAAAGGCACGAATGTCATTAAGATCAAAAAACAAAGGAGCGTACTTGTAAAAGTAACTTATAGATATGTTAGATTTTACATTAATTAAGGAATCCTCGTAACAACGATTTATTTCATAATCATTTTCAATATTGTCATAGATATTAGTAAAAAACATAAAATGGTGAGGAATTTTGAAATCCTTTCGATTATTAGATACTCGCGAAAGAGTTTCCCCGATTGATTTTAAACATTCATTATATAGTTCTATTCTTCTGATTTTTAATATGTATAATAATTTAAAATTAAGATTGAAAAACATTATCATGCAAGAGTCACGTTTTTGGCTTTCAGTATTACTTAAAATAAATTTTAATTGATGATCTATTAATGTGAAAAATAAATTTATAACTTCATAATTATCACGAAATATGTTGAAGAAATCTATTGGAATAAAGGATCTGTAAAAACTATCAAGAATATATTTTGATATGTCTTCTAATATGTTTTTTATATATAGATTATTTGAATTTATTTTTTTGATTAAAAATCCAAAGCAACATAAAAATTTATAAAATTGAAAACTTGATTCTTTATTATTTTCTAGTATTTCAAAATTTGAACATTCAAAAATTGCAGAAGCCGAATTTTCGTCTGGAAAAACTTCATTTTCAGGGATTTTTTCCAAAAATAAATCGAGCGTGTTGGACTTGTTATGAGTGTTATTAAGAATTTCGTCAAACTCAGCTCTTATAGAAACAACTTTTCTATTTTCATTTAGAAGTATCGATCTTTTTTTTAGAATATTTCTAAAAACTAAATCTATTGTTGTTTTTAGGGAAAAACTCGAACCAATATATGTAGAAAAATTATGGACATAATCGATAAAACTAGGATTGTTTGAAAATAGAATAATATTTTTACTTAAATGACTCAAATTGTTGAATGAAATTTTATATGATTCAGTTACTTCAAAATAATTAATTGATTTATTTTTGTACAATATTTCAATAATTCTTTTTATATTTTTAGAATTATAAGAAAGAGAATCGTATATTATCAAAGGCTTATGATCTTCAATAGAATATTTATCTTTTTCAGGGGGCAAAGGTCTTAATTTTCTATATTTCTTTAAATAGAAGAGAAAGTCTTCGAACAATACTTGGTTAGGGATTTCATCAGGAAGTATTTCAGAATAAACAATTTCATGATTTTTAATCCTAGCATTTTTTATAAGATCTGAGATAGAGTCACTATCAAAAAGGTGCGGAAGGTAAGTTATATTCTGTAATTCAACGAGTTTACCTTCGTTTCTCTCGTTAACTTGCTCAAAAGGAACGGCAAAATCAATGAATTTATTTTGTTTTGTCATTTGATTAACATTAGTTTTAGCTAATTTCTAAATTGTTTTAGAATTTTTAATTTAATGGCGATTGAGAAAATAGTTGTTGTGGATGACGAAATGATGATTCGTAAAGCGTTGGAGACGCAACTGCGTAATAAAAGATTTTCAGTCGCTTCTGCAGGTGATTTAAAGGGTGCACGAAAGATTTTGACAAGGGATTCTTTTGACCTAGTTTTTTTGGACTTGCGATTGCCTGATGGAGAGGGGACCGAATTGCTAGAGGAAATTACAGCCAAGACAGATGGACCGATGGTTGTTATGATGACCGGTTATGGATCGGTTGAATCTGCTGTGTCATGCATGCAGATGGGGGCTTTTGATTATGTT
>CAJWHU010000010.1 GCA_913041325.1 uncultured Fidelibacterota bacterium
TGTTACTGATCAACAATTTACGCACCTTCTAGGTGAGGATAATACACCTGACGTTTTCATTGGACGCTTATCGATAGACTCTATATCAGACTTAATAGTTATTATTTCCAAGACAATACGCTATGCTAGAGATCCATTAGCTTTTGACGGTGGTTGGCTTGATAGAGGTCTTATAGTAGCTGGTAACTATGCCAACACCTATCCCATTCCTATTACTCCAAAATGGACATCGTATTGGCTTAGAGATGAGTTACTAGATTATGGATACTCCGATGTTGATACAGTATTCTATCCACCTACACAGCAGGGTGCACCTTTTATAATACCGATAATAGACAATGGCGTTGGGATAGTCAACTACCGCGGATGGGGCGATGCTAATGGCTGGCATTATCCAGAGTTCCATGTTGATGATGTTAATGATTTGAATAATGGCTGGCTTACACCGGTCTTCATGAGTTATGTATGTAATTCAAATGATTTTGCAAATAATGTTGACCCTTGCTTAGCGGAGGCAATCCTGCGAGGAGGAACACCCACCGTTCCAAAAGGAGGTGTTGCGTTTGTGGGCCCATCTGACCTTCACACCAGCACCAAATACAACAATGTTATCAATGCGTATATGTACGACGCGATGCTCAATCACGGTGTTGTTGAGCTGGGACCTGCTATGCAGGCTGGACAATCCGGTCTTAACAAAGAATTCCCAGCACAAAATGGGGCTGGCGAGGCACAAGAATTTTATGCCAATGTCTATAACATTTTAGGTGATCCATCTTTGCAGGTATATATTGACACTCCAGATCAGTTTAGCATCTCATCTAACACAATATCAAGGGCAGATAACTACATATCTATAGACGTAGAAAACAGCAATGGCGATCCAGTGAATAACGCTGTAATTAGTATAATGTCTGGTGGACAACTGTTATCTAAGGGGATAACTGATGTTAACGGAGAGTTCGCAGTTTCTACGAATCTTAGTTCAATTTCCAGTGTCGATATCTATGCAAACAAGCCTGCATTTATCCAGGGGCATATCAATGCTACAGTTGAAGAGAACGATACTGAGAGTAACCTGGCTATAGCAGAAATTATTGTACACGCTGGTGGTCAGACCGTTACCCCAGTATTGGGAGCGGAATTTAGTCTTGATATTGTTTTGGAAAATTTATCCTCAAGCGAAATATTATCACAAGCAGATGCGCTCATAACTTTTTCCGATGCTATTTCTCCCTCGTCATTAGATGTTACCATACCCGCAATGGGCCCAGGAGAGACGGTCACTCTTACAGATATGCATCTTACAGCTAGTGGTTTTGATGCAGGAAATGCCATCGTAGGTAAGTTTGAAGGAGTTGGTAGCATTGAGGTCGTGAGAAATTTTGCTGTAGAAATTCATAGGCCGTCTTTCTCCATAGCCTTTGATAATCAAGCATTGCCAAGTAATCAATTTCAAGCCGAGATGATTTTTACAAACTATTCGCCCGGTCACTATGAGGAGATTTCATTTAACATTCTACCCATTTCTGATGGAGCACAAGTTATGGTCAATAATTCGACTGAGCACCAGTTTGACTTACACCCATTTCAGTCTGTGGCTATATCCTCTCAATTTGACATAGAACTGGGCGATGTTGCACCCGGGAGTGATATCACATTTTTAATAAACATGAAAAAAAATGATGATACATTTCATACTCAGGAGGTAGTGCTCCATGTACCACCAACAGAAATCTTTTACCCTGTTGCTCCCGACAATTATGGTTATTGGGCCTATGACAATACGGACACAGGTTTTGAGCAGAGGCCAGACTTTAACTGGATAGAATTAGATCCAAATCATGGTGGGGAGGGCGCAAGTCATTATCAGCTCGATGATGATGACCACGTACGTGTCGATCTTCCTTTTGGTTTTAAATATTACGGGAATGACTACGATCAAATCACCATTAGTTCTAACGGCTGGACTTCATTTGAAATGTGCGAAATTGACTATTTCTGGAATATGTCTATACCAATGTATATGGGTCCAAAAGCGATGCTCGCTCCTTTTTCTGATGACCTTGAGACAATTGACTCGAATGATGACGGTAACATAGATACCTGGGTGAATGTATACACACGATATGATCAGCCTGAGGGAAGGTTTATAATTGAGTGGTCAAGAGCATTGAATGGTTATGATGAGGTCACTGAAGAAACATTTCAGGTTATATTATATGATGAGGCAGAGATATCGACACAGTCAGGAGATGGGATAATTGAATTTCAGTATCTTGACATAAACGATGTGGATGTGACAAAAAATTATTCTACGGTAGGAATTGAGTCACCGGATAAAAGCGACGGATTGCAGTATGTTTTTAATAATGTTTATTCAGATGGTGCTGCTACATTAGAAAATGGAAGGGCTATTCGGTTTACCACTGAGGCTCCTTCGAATTACGTTGGAACAATGGACCTTGCTGCAGAAAACGTTCCTAATGATTTTAGCTTGAGCGCACCCTATCCTAACCCATTTAACCCAGTAGCGAAGATAGATTTAAAGGTTGCGGACGCTACAGATCTAGATGTTACTATTTTTGATCTAATGGGCAGAGAGGTAAGAAAACTACATCTGGGTTTCATTGTACCCGGTCAATACCAGTTTTCATGGAAAGGTAAAAACGAGGCTGGAAACTATGTTTCGTCAGGAACATACTTTCTGGTCGCAAATACCAAATCATCTGTGCAAACACAAAAGCTGGTATTTTTAAAATAATGGGGAGGGATGTGGTCATATACTCAACTTCATGGTGTGGACCTTGTAAAATGGCAAAGCGTCTTCTCGATGAGAAGGGCTTTAAATACAAAGAAATTGATATTGAAAGTGAAAATATTTCGCGCGAAGATTTGTATAATATAACAGGGGGTAGAACTGTGCCACAAATTGTGATAGATAATTCTAGTATTGGAGGTTACGATGACTTGCTTGAAATGGACAGGGAAGGGAAATTGTAAAGTTGTTTAAAACCATTGTTCGCTTAGTGAGGGCTTTTTCATTATTGGGAGCCCTTTTTTTATTTACAGAGTGCGCTGGGAAACTAAAGCCATGGAAATTCAGCGATAAATATGCTCTAGATGTTCGTATTTTGGTAACACAAAATTGGTTGACAGAGGCTAGAAAAGAAATGAATGACCTTGACAGAATCATGAAAAAGCAGCTTCGTTATTACCTAGATAAAGATCTAAGGATTTATAATAGACTTGAGCCTAATTATGAATTAATGATGTCGTCAATGTTAGAAGCTGAAGGTACACTAAGCGATATAACTCTAATATATGATAAGTTGAAAAGCGATTCAGGTGCAAGCCTTGAGTCAATTATTCCAGATTCCTCGGTCACTTTTCGAAAATTAATTGAGTCTCATAGCCAAAACATTTTGCAATCTCAAAAGCAATACTATGATGGTTTAAAAAAATTGAAAAAAGGTTTTAAAAAAGATCAGAAACATTTAATCGTTGTCAAAGATTTCCATATAAATTTTGTAAATACACTTCATGAATTGAAATTTCAGAGACAAAAATTGAATCCAACATTAGAACTAATAAATAAAGAACTCAGCAGCGCTCTTTTTAATAGCAGTAACTATGCTGGGCCTTTAAACATCATTCAATTTTCAAAAAAAATCGAAGTCTATAATGAACGCATGGATGAATTCGAAGATTTTTTGGAGAGAATAGATAAGTTAGCATATTTAGAGACAGGTGGTCATATTTTATTAATTGATTCGAAAAGAAATGGATTCAAGTTTATTGAGAAATATAAAAAGGGTCGCAGTGAGTATCTTGATATGTTAAGGGAGATACAAGATTTTGGCGAGGCAATTTAGATTTTCATTCTTTTTTTAGATAAGTGACTTTGTGCACTTTTTGATATTGCTTTCCTTTGACAAGAACAAAATATACTCCGTTAGATACTTTTCTACCATTGTTGTTAGTGCCATTCCATGAGAGGTTTGTGAAAATTTGCTTATCATAAACGTACGAGTCTGCCCATAATGTGCGACCAATTTTATCGAAAACTGTTAGGTTAATTGTTTGCGGTCCCATCAGCTGTATAGGAAATAAAATGTTTGCTCCTCTTGATGGATTCGGATACGGAATAAAGCTCTCAATATTTTCGGAGTAGCCATCCATTAGTTGCAGGCGATAGCTCCAAAATGTTTCACTCTCCCCCACAGCAGAAACCAGGAGAGATATCCATTCAAAACCAAGGTCTGGATCAATGTTTATATCATCACCAAATCTCACTGTCCAATTATTAGTTCCAAGCTGCTTTAATATTGCAACGAGAGCAAAATCACCCTCAATTGTCGTTAGCTTGATTCTTACTGGTGAGTCGGTGGCCACTGCATAATAATTACTTGCATACAGCATGAGCGATTGGTTGTAAAGTGTTTCAGTGTCTTGCTCATTAAAAATGATGAATTCTTCTTGTGGTCCGCTAACTTGAGTTCTATAGCCAGCTGCCTCTTCATATCTATAAAGCTCTGCGTTCTCGCTTTCACTGAGTATTTTATTGGCAATGCACATCCTTTTGTAGACATCCTCGAAAGAGGAATTAAATCGTGCTAGTTCCTGATTGATTGCTGTGAGCGTAACATCCTCAGTTGAATTGGATAGTTGCCTTGAGTTTTCCCAAAAATTTCTAATTGTTTCTTTACCGCCTAGATGCTCGTCGATATACTGAAAGAAAATAAATGAGCCATACTCATGCCATTGATTTGATAAAATAATCGATGTGTTAGGTTTGGAAAACCAAGATGCAATGTAACGATAATGGTCATTGATACTATCAAATAACTCATCCTCGCTCCAAACAGCAGTTGCTTCCATAAACCAAGGGCTTTGCTCGAAAGCATTGCAATTATAGTCAAATTGTATCGCATGAAAGAACTCGTGTACTGCAGTTACTTTAATATTATCTATCTCAGTATTCGATGAGAACTGTGATGCAGAGTATGAGTTTCTCATCTTAATGTAGCTATCACATGAATTACCATAACCAATTGCAAACGCGGCTCCGAACCAATCTCCAGGTAGGTTCTCTATGCGTATTTCGTAAAGATTTTGTATGTTTGTTGGAGGCATATCAAAGAGCATTGTGTCAATAAAAAAAGACCAGACTTCCTCAAATATGGAGGCCATTTCTTCCACATACTCTTGGCTTTCTACTTTATCATAACCTTCAAGCGTATAGAAAAATCTAAAATGTTCGGTGTCATAGATTAGATCCAGATCGGCATTTAATATGTCGATTGAACCATTGTTTGTAGTTAATCCAAGCTGTCCAAGGTTGATTAGTTGCTCCTCTGTTAGGGAATTTACTCCGTTCTTTATTATGTTATTTATATGAATCGTTGCGTCGATAGGTCCGTTGCTGTTGAGCAATGTTTTAAACGATTCAGAGGGGCTACTTATCTTACCATAAAGATTAGTTATTAAGAAAATAAATAATAAACTATTGGTCGAGGTCATTTAGTTTATCTCTATATTTAAAACGAAGATATAGACCTAGTAGTAGAAACCCAATTGCCCAAAATATCGCGTAATAAACTAGTGCATCTTTCATAATAAACCCTATAAACTGTCAACAATATATGCAAGAATCAGAAGAACGGATCCTAAATAAGTTTTCGTTGATTCACTTGTTGAATTATTATTTTCAAGAGCGCCTGAAATGATTAAACCCGATCCAGAAAGAAACAACCATTTTTTAATACCGCTATGCACACCTCTAACCTGTACAGCGCGCGCCGAATCACTTGAAAGTTCTTTTGTTGTCAGAGAGTTTACAGAATAGTGTAAGGAGCCAATAAGAATCTCATGCTCATTGTTAAAGTTGAATTCATAATTCTCTATTGGTTTTTTCATTTTTAAACCTATTTGAACTGACTTTTCAGATTGTATAACCTGTGAAGATAAAACCGCTCCTGGTAGTAATATGCTTTTTACAGAGCTCGTATCAGCCTTGATATCATATATTGTAATGTAAAACCAGCCTGAATTTGCCTGCCATGCGGATATATTTTCACTTGATACTTGCTTATCTATGTACAATTTAACAATTATTCCATTTGATTTTGATTCTAAACTAATTTTTGTTAGTAATGGATCTTTGGATGCGAACAATAAAGAAAAATTCAAAAACAAACCAACAGATAAAATCTTTTTTAAGGTCTTTGGGTAATGTGCTAAAAGGGAATTATGCTTTAACAATTGTATTTGCCTCGCCAATAGCTAGGATTAATCTAATTTCAATTAGCCTTTGTTCACTTCTAAGGCGAACGGTAATTTTATATGGTTAAATCTGTTAATAAATGAAATTTAAAACTATACCAATTATATTATTTACGTTGCATCAATTTTTAGTCCTCAAGGCAGATGACACATCTGGTGATAGTGGGGTAGCAACAAAATCTATTCAGGGTGGGTTTGGAGCTGTGACAATTGATGGAAAATTGTGGAACCAAATAGCTTTGAGGCCGGTACTGCCAATTAGGAAGTTTTCCGTTGCATTTGACATTGTCCTATACATTGATCAGGATGGTAACATCCATGATGATAATTGGGATTTTTCTAGCGCGGGAAAAATAAAAAATACTATCTTAGATAAAATCTATTATGTTCGATACGGTAACCGTTGGGGAGAAAAATACTTTAAAATTGGCGCATTAGATAATGTTACAATGGGTTATGGCATATTGTTAAATAATTATAGCAACACATTGCTGTATCCCGAAGTGCGTAAAATTGGGCTTGAATTTAAGACAAAGGTTTTCGGAATGAAATTGTACGGATTTACGAATGATTTGAAAGAAAACATGGGTTTAACGGGTTCAAGGCTGTCGCGTAGTACGAAGTTTGGAATCAATATGGGAATGTCTTTTGTTAGTGATAGAAACCAGTATCTTGGTCTTCGCGACACTGATAGTGATGGCCGACCAGATTTAGTCGACGATTTCCCTGATAATGGTGACTGGTGGCTTGATACAGATTCAGATGGATGGGCCGATAATGACACAATAAATGAGTTTGACGTCGACGGAGATGGGCTTACGGATTCATCTTACACTTTTCCCATTTGGGGTATCGTGATCGATACAGACGGTGTTGAAACAAAGCCCGAGCCTTTAAATATAAAAGAAAAATCTGAGAGTTTTAATGCATTTGCAATTGATTTTGGAAAAGCAGTTGTCAAAGATGGTCCCGTATCAGTTGATATCTATGGGCAATATGCAATTCTTCTTGGCGAGACGAAGGACCCTGTTAGCGGGCAACTAAAGAATGCAGGCTATGGTATTATTCCTCTTGGCTTATCGGCAAGGTTCGGGCCAGCAAAACTAAATCTTGAGTACCGTATGGTGCCAGAGGGCATGTTCGAGTTCGGTTACTTTAATCGATCATACGAGGTTGAGCGTGCAACATTTCAAAGCATATCCGGAAATACAGGTACTATAATAACTAAATCCCAAAAATTGGGTCTGTATGGTAAACAAAACGGATTTTATTCATCGTTGAATCTTGATGTTGGCGGTTTAATTAACGCATCACTCGCTTTTCAAAATCTCAATGGTGATCAGTTTAATTCTGATAAAAGAATTTTTGAGGCTGCCTCAAACCAGAGCTTTAGCTCTGTGCTAAAATTAAAAAAACCCATAAGCAAAATTCAAAGGGCCTCCTGGTTCTACCAGCAAAGAAATGTGCCGAATCCTTTTGATTTTAAATATTCGGAATCAACTATAATGGGTTATAATATTGGTCTAGAACTGGGTAACGGTATGGTATTAACATATGTATTTCGAAGAACATTCAAGGATATGAACGGAGATGGGGACGTTCTTGATATTGGTGAGACCGTCAACATGACAAACATAGAAACTAGTTTTTCTTTTTGACATGAACTCCAAAGAAATAAGAAGCTCGTTCATAGAATACTTCCGAAAAAAGGATCATAAAATTGTTCGCAGCGCACCAACGGTGCCAATTGACGACTCCACATTACTTTTTACCAATGCTGGTATGAATCAGTTTAAACCTATTTTTCTGGACGAGGTAGAAACAAAATTTTCTAGAGCCGTGAACAGTCAGAAGTGCATTCGTGTATCAGGCAAGCACAATGACCTAGAGGAGGTGGGTGTCGATGCATTTCACCATACTTTTTTTGAAATGCTTGGCAATTGGTCATTTGGAGACTACTACAAGGAGGAGGCGATTGAATGGGCCTGGAACCTCCTAACGAAAGAGTGGGAGCTTGACAAAAGGCGTTTGTGGGCTACGGTGTATGAGGACGATGATGAGGCTTTTGAATTATGGAAAAAAATAACTGACATTGAACCAAGCAGAGTGATAAAATGCGGAAAACAAGACAATTTCTGGGAAATGGGAGATACAGGACCATGCGGGCCTTGTTCCGAGATCCATTATTTTGTTGGAGACGACTTAACCAACCAAGATCCCAATGGAGTTAATAATTCAAGTGATTATTGGGAACTTTGGAACCTTGTGTTCATACAGAGCAATCGATTAAGTGATGGGGAGTTTGCCGACCTATCAAATAAGCATATAGATACGGGAGCTGGTTTAGAGCGCATAGCTTCTGTTCTTCAAGGTAAAAAAAGTAATTATGACACCGATCTATTCATACCCATCATCGAATCTGTAAAAGACATCGCAGAATCCTCCTATGAAGAGAGTCCAATACCGCATAGAGTTATAGCGGATCACATAAGGATGCTCTGTTTCTCAATTGCCGATGGTGCTCTTCCATCAAATGATGGCAGAGGTTATGTTTTAAGAAGAATCTTGAGAAGGGCAGCTAGATATGGAAGAAGCCTGAACCTTGATCAGCCATTTTTATATGCATTGATTCCGAGCGTTACTAGTATAATGGGCGGCATCTATCCTGAGCTTCTTGATAAGGAAAATCATATTAAAAAAGTTATTGAGGCTGAAGAGGTATCGTTTAATAAGACATTGGATAGAGGACTTAATCATTTTGAAAAACTTGTATCAAGGCGCCATTCTAACGGCATCAGTGGCACTGATGCGTTTAAGCTTTATGATACTTACGGATTTCCCCTTGATCTAACACAGGTAATGGCTAAGGAGAGAGGCCTGGATGTAGATATAAGTGGTTTTGATGAGGCTATGCTGAAGCAAAAAACACAGGCAAAAGCTTCTGGACAATTCATACGAAAAGAATCTGATTATAAGTGGACTGTAATTTCAGAGGGTAAAGATTCATATTTTGTTGGTTATGAAAGCGTGACATGCGAGTCAAAAGTTAGAAGATTTGCGATTGCTAATGATCAAATACTTGTTGTGCTTGATAAAACGCCATTCTACGCAGAATCTGGAGGACAGGTCGGAGATGTTGGTTCCATAAAAGGCAACCACTCAGATTTGAAAGTAATTGACGTCAAAAAAGAAAATGATATTTTTATCCATATTTGTAGTGGAAAAATTGATAAGGATGCACGCGATGTTGAGTGTTTTGTTGACGAAAAAAGAAGAGACTCAACAAAAAAAAATCATACAGCAACACATTTAATGCACAGGGCCTTGAAAAATGTGCTTGGTGACCACGTAAATCAAGCTGGATCACTTGTACACCCAGATTATCTCCGCTTTGATCTCACTCACTTCAAAAAAATTACTTCTGAGGAAATTGTTGAGGTTGAAAAATTAGTTAATGAACAAATTTTACTCAATACTAAGCTATCGGTTTCTGTTCAAAATTTTGATGATGCAAAAAAGGCGGGTGCAGAGGCGCTGTTTGGAGAAAAATATGGTGACAGAGTGAGAGTTGTAGAGGTTGGAGCGTTCTCGATGGAATTGTGTGGTGGAACCCATGTAAATAGGACGGGTGACATCGGCTCGTTCATAATAAAAGATGAGGCCTCCTTATCTTCTGGTGTTAGACGAGTCGTAGCCTTGACAGGCTACAAGGCTGTATCGGAGATGCAAAAAAATTATGACATAGTTAACAGTTTGCAACAGATACTCAATGTTTCATCAAAAGAGGTGGTAACAAGAGTTTCAGGCCTATTGGATGATAAAAAGGTCTTGGAAAAGAAGCTCAAAAATCAGTTGAGCGCGAATGCCAGTGTTGATCTCTTTAAAAATATAGGAAAGGTTGGTGAGCATTCGTTGCTTATCAGCAAAATAGAAACACCAAGCATGCAGTCCTTAAAAGCGCATGGTGACAGCGTATACAATAAGCTATCTTCAGGAATTGCTGTGTTATTATCTAGAATTTCAGGTAAGCCTGCAGCCGTTGTTGTAATATCCAAAAATTTAAACCAAAAAGGTATTCAGGCTGGAGTATTAGCTAAGGATATTGGCTCTATGCTTGGTGGCGGTGGCGGTGGCAGACCACACTTGGCAACTGCTGGAGGAAGTGAGGAAACTAAAATTGATGATGTAATACCTGAAATCAACCAGCTATTAACCAATACATTGGGAAATTAAATGCAGTATAAACAAGTTGATAGAGATTATTTTTTATACATTGAAAAAAACGAAAAAATTATGGAGACAGTGACAAAGTTTTGCACAGAGAAAAATATTAATAATGCAAAAATATCAGGTATCGGTGCTGTCAAAAATACTGAGATAGGGGCCTATGATACAGTAACAAAAAAATATGTAAAAAAGCAATTTAACAATGTATTGGAATTAGTAAGTTTTGAGGGAAACGTTACACTGAAAGATGGGTCTGCATTTGCTCATGCTCATGTAGTACTTTCAGATCATGAGATGAGGACATTGGGTGGTCATCTTTTTGAAACTACCGTCGCTGCTGTAGGCGAATTATTTATCAGAAAGTTTGAGGGAGACGCTTACCGAAAAATGAACGATGATATTGGGCTTCCGTGTATATGTCTGGAAAATAATTTTTAAAAAATGAAGAAAATTTTATCAACAAAAAAAGCTCCTGCGGCTATTGGCACATACAGTCAAGGTGTTGTACTTGATAACTTAATATTCACAAGTGGGCAGATTGGTATTGATCCCTCAACTGGAACAATAAAGCAGGGTGGGATTGAGGCTGAAACTAAGCAGGTTTTAGAGAATATCGAATCTGTTTTGATTGAGGGTGGTGTCGATAGGTCTAACATTGTAAAACTGACCGTCTATCTAAAAGATTTTGCAGATTTCCCAGTAATCAACAATCAATTCAAGGAATTTTTTATAGATTGCACATATCCCGCAAGGTCCACGGTTGAGGTCTCGAAGCTGCCAATGGACGCAATGGTTGAGATCGACTGTATAGCGTATGGAAGCTAACCGCTAGTGCATGTGCGTATATCACTATTTTTATTACTGTTTTTGACGGTTGGAAAGTCTCAAGATACAACAGCTATAACCATCAAGAGTCCAAAAAAAGCTTTTGCCCTTTCTTTAGTTCCTGGCCTAGGTCAGGTATACAATGGTAAATGGATCAAGTCTGCATTGATCATTGGTTTAGAGGTATCATCATTCATGGCATGGAAATTAAATCTAGATCGCTATAATAATTATGATAGCAATAATTTCCCATTAAGAAAGTATCGATATCTTGAAAAAAGGAATAAATACGCTTGGTGGATGGGCATAATATATGTTTACTCAATGATTGATGCTGTTGTTGATTCTCACCTGCATTCTTTCGACCACTTGATGAATAAGCCAATCGAGATCATTAAAAATAGTGAGGAAAAAAATGAGAAATAGAGAACAATGGGGTAGCAGGCTTGGGTTTATTTTAGCAGCCTCTGGATCTGCTGTTGGTTTGGGTAACATATGGAAATATCCTCACATGGCTGGTGAAAATGGCGGAGCCGCTTTTACGATTATATATCTGATTTGTATTTTTTTAGTCGGACTACCAATAGTAATAGCAGAATTCGTCATAGGGAGAAAGACACAACTAAGTCCTGTTGGAGCTTTTGAAGCATTAGCGCCCAAAACAAGTTGGAAATATGTCGGAGTGCTTGGTGTTGCATCTGCCTTTGTTATTTTATCATTTTATGGAGTCGTGGGCGGTTGGACATTGCGCTACGCACTTCTATCTATATCAGGGGGATTTGAAAGTCTATCTGGCAACCCAAAAGTAGCTGAGCAATATTTTACCTCATTTATTTCGAACTCTGTAAATCCTGTTTTTTGGCAGATGGTATTTATGGGTTTTACAATTATGGTAATAATACAAGGAGTAAAGGGTGGTATAGAGAAATGGGCAAAAATAATGATGCCAGCAATTTTAGCTATTCTTGTGATGCTAATGGTTAGGGGCCTTACTTTACCAAACGGGGTCAATGCTCTGGACTTTTTATTTAAACCAAAATTCTCAGACCTAAATGCATCAAGCATAGTTTTAGCTCTTGGGCATGCATTTTTTACCCTAAGCCTTGGTATGGGTACCATGATTACATATGGAAGCTATCTAAAAAATGATCAGAATCTACTCTCATCATCTTTATGGGTAATTGTTCTGGACACATTAATAGCAATGATGGCAGGAGTTGCTATCTTTGCAACTGTTTTTGCGATGGGGGGTGACCCTGGTGCTGGGCCGGGATTAATTTTTGTAGCCCTTCCCACTATTTTTCCCCAGATTCCTGGTGGTTTAGTCTGGGGTACTTTATTCTTCTTTCTCTTATTCATGGCCGCCCTTACTTCAGCTATATCCATATTAGAGGTCATAACCGCATATTTTATCGATCAAAAAAATTGGGATCGGACTAAAGCCACCTTGATATTTGGTTCGCTAGTAACTCTGGTCGGTGTTTTCTGTTCAATGTCTTTTGGCGGCTTTGATGATTTTTCAAAAATTCTAAATATTTCCTTTTTCGATTTTCTTGATTATTTATCTTCAAAATATATGCTTCCGATAGGTGGCTTTTTTACCGCTTTATTTATATTATCTAAATGGGGCGTCAAAAATTTTATTTCACAACTAAGTGTTGGTATGGAAAAAGAAAATATAAATCCAATACTCGTAAAAATACTCTTTGCCATTTCAGCAGTAGTTGTTGGTTTTATCATTTTCAATGAGGTATTTGCGAAACTAACAGGAAACGCGATTATAGGTTAAGAAATGTTGTTGGAAAAATTAGTGCCGATAAATTCTGATAATCACAAGGAATTTCAAACGCTATTTGAGGTTATAGGTCAGCGCTTGGACTCCCAAGGATGGATCCAACTTTTCACATTATGGACGTTGACAGTTTCAGGCATCGTTTTAACGATGGATCTTGGTGATAGATACATCTACTGGGAATGGGGAGGATGGAGCACTGGTCTTGCGAAATTAGGTATAACTACTATTTTTTTTAATTTTATTTTAAGGCCAAGACGAATGTGGTCTCTAGGTGATAAGGTTTTAAGCAATAAAGAGTTGGCTAGCCATGTATTCATTGGTCTTGGGTTAATTGGTTTTGGCTGGTTCGATCCTACCGCATTCCTAGACATAAAATCGTCCGCTCCTTATGATGCACCCCTATCTCAATCCTACGTAGATACATTGTATAGTCTGTTGGGGATATTACCATACGCCACTTCTTTTGCGTCTTGTGCTCTTATTTTTCAGTTTAAACTAAAACTCAATCTCGAAAACCGTGTATGGAGTGTGGTTAGTTGGGAGCAAAAACTCAAGTTTTTATCTCTATCTATATTCCTCATGTCGATTACAATAATACTAGGAATTTCTCTTGATGATCCTGTTGTCAGTACTGCGGGTGCTGTTTCAATACCATTTGCAATTATTGCTTTAATATGGCCTAGTCATGTTAGACATTTACAGAGAGCAAGGTTCTACCCACTATTTATTTTTGCAATGTTTTTATGCGTTAGAGCACCATGGTTTTTAATTCCATTGGCTATATTATTTTTTTCAATCAGGACAGTCAATTACTTAAGATATGGCATTGTCCACCCATCCTTTGGAGTTGACTTTTTAGATGAGCACAAGCAAGTATGATGTTATAATTGTTGGCGGTGGTCCAGCTGGCGCAACAGCTGCTCTCTATGCAGATAGGCAAGGATTAAATGCTGTAGTTGTTGATAAAGCAGTTTTCCCAAGAGATAAAATATGTGGAGACGCCATTTCAGGTAAGACTGTTGGTATCATGAGAGACTTAGGACTGACCAACGGCTTAGACCTCTTAGAAGGGTCAGAGATAAATAGAATTACATTTGGAAGTCCCAACCACAGCCAGTTCAATGTACACCTAAAGGACAGTAAAAACATTCGTCATATCACAAAAGGATATGTTGTAACAAGAGAAATTTTTGACAACTATCTTTTTAAAAAGGCTGCCGATGTAGTTGAAACTCGGCAGGGTTTCAGGGTTAATAATATAATTTATGAGGATGAATCTATAGTTGGTATCAGCGGCCAGAATACTGATGGAAATATTGAAACTCTTCATGCTCCTCTGGTAATGGGCTGTGACGGCGCAAATTCCATAATTGCTAGGAAACTAGGTCTTTACGAAATGGATATAAACAACACAGCAGTGGCCATTAGGTGCTATTATGAGGGAGTGGAGGGACTCACAGACCAGATAGAATTACACTATGTGAGTGAGGTCAAGCCTGGGTACTTTTGGATTTTTCCTGCAGGAGAGGGCAAGGCTAATATAGGAATTGGGATATTCAAGAGTTATGCAAAAAAAGAAAAAAGAAGTCTAGGGCAGATAATGGATGAGATTATCACTTCAAGATTTTTCAGGAACCGTTTTAAGAATGCACGCCCGCTTGAGAGACCCAAAGGATGGAACCTTCCCATGGGTAGTATTCGTAGAAAAAATCACGGTGATGGATTTTTGTTATTGGGGGATGCTGCAGGGCTTGTAGATCCATTTACCGGCGAAGGTATTGGTAATGCAATGGTAGCAGCAAAACATGCTATGAAAGTAGCATCAAAAGCAAAAGAAATGAACAACTATGAAAGTAAAACATTGAAAGAATATGATAGGTTAGTTTGGGACGAGCTTGGTGGAGAACTAGCAACAAGCACAAAATTGCAAAAACTAGCTCGATCAAGTTTTCTCTTAAATTTTGTAATTAAACGCGCAGCAAGGAATAACGATGTCCAGGAAATAATTTCTGGTATGCTCTCTAACGAGGTTGCTAGAGATGAGCTTTCTGACCCTTCTTTTTATTTTAAAATTTTATTCTCTTGAGTAAAATCAGTTTGGAACGAAGAGAGCTACTGAAGCAACTAGAACTTTCTTGCTATATTGCATTTGACTTTGAAACAACAGGTCTTGACCCAAACCACGATAGAATTATCGAGGTCGCAGCAATAAAATTCAGAGAAGGTGAAATATCTGATCGCTATGTTCAGCTAATTAACCCTAACATTGATATCCCTGAATTAATAACAGATATTACCGGCATAACAAACTCAATGGTTCAATCTAAGCCTACTGAAGAATCTATTGTGGATGACCTTTTAGCATTCATAGGTAACTATCCCCTTGTCGCTCACAACATAAATTTTGATAATAATTTTTTAACCAAATTGTGTCAACGATGGTCGAGGGATCCTCAAAGCAATTCGAAGTATGATACTTTACAACTTGCAAGAAGTGTTTTATTTGAACAACCGGTATTTAATCTAGGTGCATTATCTGAGTACTATAATTTGCCACTAGAGGGTGCCCATCGAGCTGAAAACGATACCAAAAATACTGGCCTGATATTTTTAGAACTGATCGAAGAGGTCTCAAAATATCCAATCGAGATAATATCAAAAATTAATGGCATGATTAAAGGAACTAGTATACCTAATCAGAAGTTATATGTTGATCTTGGCAATTTTCTTATCAAAAAAGGCGAAATAAAACGTGGCGTTTCAAATTTCAGCAATTCAAAAGATTTAAGCTCAAATACCCTATTCTGCGATGGTAGTAGTTCTATAGCAAACATTCACGCTAAAGAGGTATTCGGCGCAAGCGGATTGCTGTCTAAAATACACCCAAACTTTGAGCACCGTGCTAGTCAAGAAAAATACGCTGAGGTTGTAGATCATACCCTTAATATTGAACCTGGGATAGGCGTATTCGAAGCTGGCACTGGTCTCGGAAAATCAATGTCCTATTTATTTGGTGCAATTCGTAGATCCACAAACTTTGAGGAGGAAGGCCCAACAATCATTGCCTGTAATACTAAGCACCTGCAGGATCAATTATTTTACAAAGATCTTCCAACTATTTTAAAAGCTCTTGATGTACCACTTAAAGCGGTATTGCTTAAGGGCAGAAAAAATTATATTTGCAAAACAAGATTTAAATGGTTGATTTCGGAGCCTAAGACTTTGGATAGAGCTGATTTAGAAGCAATTATTCCGCTCATTTTTTGGATGTACTGGACAAAAACTGGGGATATGAGCGAGTGTTCAGGGTTTTTCAATGCTAGGAGAGAGTGGTTAAGGTCATCTGTGAACAGTGACAGCGGGTTCTGCACTGGAGATATTTGCTCCGGAAATGATGGTTGTTATTATGGAAAATTGAGAAAAGCTGCATATTATGCAGAGGTAATTGTAATTAACCACAGTTTACTAATGGCTGACATTGTTCAAAAAGGGCTTCTACCAGACTATAAGTCAGTAATAATTGACGAGGCTCATAATCTTACAAAATCTGCTTATGACCAGTTTAGGGTTGAATGGAGTGAGCAACAAGTTCTGTATAATTTGCAAAATCTTGACCCATCTTTTTCTAGATCTGCGAGATGGAATAATATTATAAACTCCATTGGGGAAAAAACTCCGGACCTAATCGGTTTGAGAGATGAATTGAAAAGAGAAGTATTAAAAGCGAAAGATCATCTCAATATCTTAATGGAACGTTTGCGTGAGGAAAAACAACACAGTTTCAATTCTGACAAAAGTTATCAAGAGCAATTAATTTTAAGAAACATATCCAAAGAATATGCTCCTATAAAAACTGAAATAAATAGCATGAGAGATGCTATGGAGAGCATGATGAGAATTACATCAAGTCTCAAAAAAGCAACACTTGAATTAGACAGTGACAGGTCTAAATATCCTATCTTGCACGCTTCATTAGATCGTGGGCTCGAAATTATAGTGGGTCTCATTGACAGTTTAATCATGCTCACAGGTGACCAGGATCCAGAATGGGTTTATTGGATAGATGGTGAGTTTAAATATGGAACACATAAAAAAGATGCTCTAGCGTTATCCCTATTTATGGTAATGGTTGATATATCATCCATATTGAGGAGAAAATTTTTCGAAAAATTGGAAAGTTGTGTTCTCACCTCAGCTACTTTACAAGTTCATAATTCGTTCGACTATTACTCGAGACGAACTGGTATTGATGAAATGGGGAATGCTAAGAAAAAAGAATTTTTAAGCCCTTTTCACTACAGTGAACAGGTCTCTTATTATCAGTATGCAGGGCCTAGAGAAATATCAAATGATCCAAAAAGCATTGGCGATATTATCTACGATATTCACACAAACAGTCACAAAAGAATGATGGTTTTATTCACATCGGTTCGGATTTTAACTGAAACTGCAAAATATCTTAGAAATAAACAAAATGGAAGAGCCCTACCCCTTTTTGCACAGGTTAAGGGGGCTTCTAGACCGTCTATTCTTAGAGGAATGTACCAAAAGTCTGATGGGATACTTTTTGGTACAAATAGCTTTTGGGAGGGGATTGATTTACCTGGTGATTTGCTTGAAATACTTGTTATGGTGAAGCTACCATTTGATGTGCCAAGCGATCCACTAGTTAAGTCCTACGCAGAGTATATAAATAAAATGGGCGGAAATAGTTTTCTTGATTACACCATTCCTGAGGCTGCCATAAAATTCAGGCAAGGATTTGGCCGTTTGATCAGAACAAGTTATGATGCAGGGAAGTTTGTCTGTTTGGACAACAGGATAGTTGTGAAGCGATATGGATCACTACTTAGTGAATCATTGCCGGTTGACATGCAAACTTTCACGAATGCAGAATCCATAATATAATTATACTTCTAAGTTTGGATGATTTCTAGCTATTTCCATATATTACCCAATGGAAACACTACATGTTTCAACGAAAAAGATAAGCTTTAAATATTTTGCACCTTTTTTTAAGGGACCTGTTAAGGTCAGGCTTTCAAAATCAGCCATACACAACATCAAGAGGTCTCACAAGAATCTTCAATCTATACTGAGCAGTGGAGAAAGCGTGTATGGGGTCAATACTGGTTTTGGAAACTTAAGTCATATTCCAATAAACAATGAAGACCAAAGCCAGCTTCAAATTAACCTTGTCAGAAGCCACGCATCTGGAATTGGTGAATATCTTGAACCCAGTATCGTTAGAGTTATTCTTTTTTTAAAACTATTAACATATGCACATGGATACAGCGGTGTAAGGCTGAGCCTAGCAAACAAGATAGTACAATTTATAAATAAAGACATAATACCGGTCATACCCAAGAGGGGCTCTGTGGGCGCAAGTGGAGACCTCGCACCTCTTGGTCACATGGCGCTGGCCCTCATAGGTGAAGGCGAAGTTTTTCACAATGGGAAAAAATATAAAACCAAGAATATTTTAAAAAAGTATGGCATAAACGCTCTTAAACTGGGTCCAAAAGAGGGATTAAGTTTAATCAATGGTACGCAGGTATCAACCGCCTTGGCAATTGATGCATGCTTAAAAGGCGAGCGCTGCCTAAAAACTGCTGATATCGCTGGAGCTTTATCAGTTGAAAATAGTCTGTCAAGTCGTTCAGTTTTTAAAGCAAATATCCACAAACTTAAAATGCATCCTGGGCAGCGCCAATCCGCGAAAAATGTTTACAAAATACTCACTGGAAGTCAAATTGTAGAATCACATAAAACCTGTGAAACAGTCCAAGACCCTTATAGTTTTAGATGCATTCCACATGTACATGGTGCATGTCGAGACATGTTTTCAAGTGCATCTAATGTGATCAATAACGAGATAAATAGTGTTAGTGATAATCCACTAATAATGAATGAAAAAAATGTATCTACATCCGGACATTTTCATGCTGAACATATTGCTCAGGCACTTGATACGATAGCCATCTCATTTTCTGAAATTGGTGCAATATCTGAAAGAAGAGTACACTACTTTATGAAAGGCATTGGTAAACAAATTCCTCCTTTTGTGACTGAAGATCCTGGTGTCCAATCAGGATATATGATTGCGCATGTTACAGCCTCTGCACTTGCGTCTGAAAATAAAACTCTCTCGCATCCGGCAAGCGTTGATTCCCTTCCAACCTCCGGAGGGCAAGAGGATTTAGTAAGCATGGCACCATGGTCAGCTTTCAAACTAGATAAAATTTATGAAAACATAGTTTTTATCTTAGCTATTGAGTTAATCGTAGCAGGAGCGGCGAATAATATTGGTATGGTAGGACTCACCCCCGGAAAAGGGACGCGGCCCGTTTTAGATTTACTTAACAAAAATTGTGATTATGTTAAAGGGGATAGACCATTAACTTCTGAGATTGAGAAAATATCTGGTTTGATTAATTCCGGAAGTATAATAAATGCTGTCTCAAACT
>CAJWHU010000011.1 GCA_913041325.1 uncultured Fidelibacterota bacterium
TAGCGCCATTACATGTTCCATGCCCCTCTTTGTAACAGCGTCAGGAAATTTTGCAATATTGTCTTCAACATAGGTAACAGATTTTACCTCCAAAAAAAAGTTTTTGTTTTTGCTATTGGTCAGTAAAAAATCGATTCTATGTTTCCCAAGCGCAATTTCAGGTCTGACTAAATTATATTTTCTGAGAAAAGGTATAGAATTACTTTCAAGGGCGTGTTTCATAAATTGATTTGGAAGAGTCGATACCAAAGAGATTAAAATCCCCTTATGCCTCACCATAACTGTAGTAAATGATGTTTTCCTTTTGGGAGAACTCTCAGGTCTAACTAGCAGTTCTACACCAGGTATAAGTAATTCTCTGAGTCGACCAGGGTCAGGTAAATGACTGCTATGTATCTCCTCATTTATCCTCACTGTAGTGATAAAACGGTTGGGCCTATCAATGAAAACCGCAGGTATTAATTGTCCATCAACATTCACGACATATTGAGATTTTAATTTATTTATCTAACAACTGTTACCATAAATTTAGTTGTAAATTTAATGATCTGAGATTTTATAATTATGGCATTAGTCCCATCATATATTAAAAAATTAAAAAATTACACTCCTGGCAAACCTATAGAAGAAGCAAAACGAGAACTTGGTACAGACAACATCATCAAATTAGCCTCTAATGAAAATCCCCACGGTCCTTCCCCAAAAGCAATTGAGGCGCTGATGAATTCAGCATCTGATTTTCATCGTTATCCAGACTCATCTGGTTTTTATCTTCGCAATAAACTTGCGAAAAAATTTAATTTGCAAGTAAATAACGTAGTTATAGGTGCTGGATCAGAGGGAATAATGTCAACTATTATGCGGACTTTTCTTCTTAACGATGATGAATTAATTAGCGCAAAAGATTCTTTTATTGGGTTTCGTGTTCTAGCGAATTCATCAGGAAGAAAAATAAACTGGGTGCCTATGAAGCAACATAGATATGATTTAGATAGAATGGCTACTAAAATAACAGATTATACGAAAATAATTTATATTGCAAATCCTGACAACCCTATGGGCACCTATATTACAAAAAAAGAGTTTGATGATTTTTATTCACATGTGCCTGAGAGAGTACTGATCATACTCGATGAAGCATATTTTGAGTTTGCCGAAGATATTGCAGATTATCCAGATTCGATGACATACAGGTACGATAATGTGATCACCCTGCGTAGCTTCTCCAAAGCCTACGGGCTCGGAGGAATAAGAATTGGATACGGATTTGCCCATGAGGATCTTATTACAAACTTGATTAAAGTAAAAGTACCCTTTGAACCGTCAATGCTAGCGCAAATTGCTGGAAACGCTGCTATCGATGATGAAGAATTTTTGGCCCAAACAATTACATTAAATAAAGAAGGTGTTAGATATTTTTCAGAACAATTTAATCAATTGAAAATTAATTTTATACCATCTGCTACTAATTTTATAACAACTGTTTGGGAATCAGATAGCGAAGCACAACGAATTTCGAGTGCTCTATTTAAATGTGGCGTTATTGTCAGAGAATTATCATCTTTTGGGTGGCCAAATTATATACGGATATCTATCGGAACTAAAGATGAAAATAGAACTTTCATAAAGCATCTCAAAAATATAATATAGGCTATGTATACAATAACAGGGTTCAATCATTGTGAGCTTTATGTTGGCAATGCAAAACAAACCGCATTCTATTATGGTCAAACAATGGGTTTTAAAATTATTGCATACAGGGGGCTTGAAACTGGCTCTAGGGATCAAGTAAGCTATGTTCTAAAACAAGGTAAAATTTATTTTGTTGTCACATCGCCTCTCAAGGCTAAAACGGAAATAGGTCGTCACATTGACATACACGGAGATGGAATAAAGGATGTTGCTTTTACAGTTGATGATGCAACAAAAGCTTGGGAATATTCACAAGAAAAAGGTGCGGAAAGCGTAAAACAACCAACAAAGATTGTAGACAAATTCGGAGAAGCAATTATATCATCAGTACGCACTTTCGGGGATACAATTCACACATTTGTGGAGAAGATTAACTATAGTGGTGTTTTTTTACCAGGATATGAGAAATACGATCAAAATTATAATTCGGAATCATTAGGACTTTGCCATATTGACCATGTTGTGGGCAATCAGCCTGATGGTCAGATGCAACCTGTTTGTGATTTTTATGAAAAAGTATTTGGGTGGCACCGATTTTGGACGGTTGATGACGATGACATTACAACAGAATACTCCTCTCTGCGTTCTATAGTAATGGCGAACGACAATGAAATAATAAAAATGCCTATTAATGAACCAGCGGAAGGTCTAAGGAAATCCCAGATACAGGAATTTATTGATTACTATGCAACGGCTGGTATCCAGCACATAGCATTATCAACAAAAGACATTATAAAATCTGTCAAAATTATGAGGCAAAATGGTGTGGAGTTCCTACCAACTCCTGACAATTATTACGGCAATCTAGAAAAGAGAATAGGCAACATGAATGAGGATATCCAAGATTTAAAAAAACTAGGTATTTTAGTGGATAAAGATCAGGATGGATATATGTTGCAAATTTTTACAAAGCCTCTACAAGATAGACCCACACTGTTTTTTGAAATTATTCAGAGAGAGGGATCACAGAGTTTTGGAAAAGGTAATTTTAAAGAATTATTTAAATCGATAGAAAGAGAGCAAAGAAGCAGAGGGAATCTTTAAATGAGATTTGCCACCTATTTCTGTGATGCAGCAACAGAACCAAGATTTGGCTTTAAAAAAGACAAATACATAGTTGATATTATTAATTGTACTAAATGGTTCAACGAGCAATATAAAAGGCAACTTTTTCTGAGAACTCCCTCATCACTTAAAGAAGCACTTGGTAACTGGAAAGTGAATTTTGAAAAATTAAAAGAACTCGATTCAGCGATCTCACAAACTAACCTTACAGAAATGACACAGGGCGAAAACCCAATCGCCTTGCATGAACCAGAGATCACACTATTGGCTCCGGTACCAAACCCTCAAACATTTAGAGATTTTTACGCCTTTGAACAACACGTTCGATCAGCAAGAAAACTCCGAGGACTTGAAATGCATCCTGATTGGTTTAAAATTCCAATTTTCTATTTCTCTAACCCTGTAGCAATATTTGGACACTCTGGTACTATCCCCTACCCACTAGGTACAGAAGAATTAGATTTTGAGCTTGAGTTTGCAGTAATCATTGCTAACGGAGGCTCAAATATTTCTTCTAAAAATGCAGGCGATTACATTGCGGGTTATACTGTTTGTAATGACTGGTCTGCAAGAGATTTACAAAGACAGGAGATGGCAATGAATTTAGGGCCAGCAAAAGGCAAAGACTTTGCTACGAGTTTTGGTCCATACATGGTTACTCCAGACGAGATTGAAAACAATCGTAGCAGCGATGGGAAGTTGCA
Source organism: uncultured Fidelibacterota bacterium (assembly GCA_913041325.1). The sequence goes on from CAJWHU010000011.1 coordinate 3,462, forward strand.
CCTTAGAATGACATGCCACATTAATGGACAATTAATATCGGATGGTAATACAAATGATCTATACCATTCATTTGAGACAATGATAGAACGTGCTTCAATGAACACGAATCTTATGCCTGGTGATTATATTGGATCAGGGACTGTTGGCACTGGATGTATTCTTGAGCTGAGACCTGAAAATACAAACGGATGGCTAAAAAGAGGTGACACTATAAAACTTGAAGTAGAACAGCTCGGAATTTTAGAAAATAAAATAGTATAATTAACCATGCCTTTTTATCAAAAAAGAGGAAAAATACCTTCAAAAAAACATACCCAATTCAGAAATGAAACAGGCGAACTTTTTTCAGAGGAACTAGTAAGCCGTGGCGGATTTAGCAGTGTATACTCTAATATATACCATACTAACCCCCCCACCGCTTTGAAAGCTATTGGTGAAAGTATACCGCACAAACTTGCTGGCGTAAGTTCCAGACACCAACACCTGCACATCGACTCGTCAAATATAAAATCAGATGGTGATTCTATTTTTTCTAGGATACCACTTTTCTACAATGAGGATATTGTTATATCAAAGGCGCATGTAAGTAGTCCCATGAACTTTTTATATCGCAATGGATGTTCTGATGAAATACTATTTATTCATGAGGGAACAGGATCTTATGAGTCAAATTTTGGAATTATAGATTTAAAACCAGGGGATTATCTAGTTATCCCTAGAGGTGTAATTTGGAAAATAATTCCAGATGATAAACTAAAAATATTAGTAATTGAATCGAGAGAGCCTATTGAGACACCCAAGCGTTACCGCAATGAATTTGGACAGCTTTTGGAGCATTCACCTTTTTGTGAACGTGACATCGTTACTCCAAAGCATAATCCTTCATTAGCAACTGGACAGGTAGATGTTATGGTTAAACTATCCGATGGTATTCAAAAGTATACATACCTTCATCACCCGTTCGACGTTGTTGGCTGGGATGGTTATTATTATCCCTATGCTTTCAACATAAGCGATTTTATGCCCATAACGGGGAAAATACACCAACCACCGCCCGTTCATCAAACATTCCAAAGTAAAAATTTTGTTGTGTGTTCATTTGTACCTAGGCTATTTGACTATCATCCAAATTCTATACCTGCTCCATATGCACACAGTAACATTGACTCAGATGAGATAATTTATTATGTAGATGGCGATTTCATGAGCCGAAAAGGTGTCAAAAAAGAGTCAATTACATATCATCCTATGGGTCTCCCTCACGGCCCCCAGCCAGGAAAAACTGAGGAATCAATAGGCGCAAAAGAGACAAACGAATTTGCTGTAATGATTGATACATTTAAAAAGATAAATATTACAAAGTCCGCAATGGGAGTGAGTGTTGATGATTATCCATTTTCATGGATAGAGAAATGATATTTGATCCTAGTAACTTACCATTCTCAGATGTTCATAAATTAATGATAGGATCAATTGTCCCTCGCCCAATTGCATTTGTGTCAACCGTTTCAAACAAGGGTGAAAGAAATATTGCACCCTTTTCCTACTTCAACGGAGTCTGCTCTAATCCTCCAACGATCATGTTTGCACCAGCTCGGCGTGGGTGGGACGGCAAGGAGAAAGATACATTAGTAAATATCAAGCAGAATCAAGAGTTTGTTGTAAACATCGTATCTGAAAAAATTACTGAGCAAATGGTGGCATGCTCTACAGATTATAATCCAGACGTAGATGAATTTGATATATCGGGTCTACATCCTCAAAATTCAACAAAAGTAACTCCACCTAAACTAAGAGAATCTCTGATTAGCTTTGAATGCAAGTTAAATCAAATAGTTGAGATAGGCACTAACGAACCCGGCAGTGGATTCATTGTGATTGGTACCATAGTTCTATTCCACATTGATGAATCAATATATGATAATGGACACATCAAACTTGAAAAACTTAAGCCAATTGGAAGGCTTGCAGGAAACTGGTATACTAGACCAACCGACAATTTTGAAATCATCAGAAAAGTCAAACCTTAGTGTACTACGATTTGACCAAGTTACAAAACTTACTACACATTTTTTAATTAAAACGTTTTCCTCTTGCAGACAGATTTAGAAAAGAAAGCCTACAACGCGCAATGTATTGGCAACGTGCAGCCAATAGAATATATGATACCTTACCCATCAATGAGGTCGCTGATTGAAGGGCAAACAATTAAGTTTTCTGAACAGATAGTAATACAGGAAGCAAATATTACCAATGAACAATTTTTTTCATACGTACAGCAGGCGAGCAATTGGCTTGAAAATATAGGTTTAAATCCAAAAGAGAGGTTGATGCTACCTAATCTTGGGCACCCTCAAACAGAGATTCTTTTATACGGAATATGGAATTTAGGTTCCTCGGCAGTATTGGATCCTGATGGAGTAAGTGATAAACTAAAAATAAAATACAAAGTAAGGAACATCATTGATCCAGCTACAAACTTATTTAACGAATTAAACAAACATCCTAAAATATTTGAACCAAAGTATAAGCCACTGCTTTACGACGAGGCCATAATCTCTTTTGAAAAACAACATGGTATAAGGCTATCCCATTACAATCTTTTGATTAACGCTAGTGGACTACAAAAGGGTATTGATCTGAATAGCAGATCTCGGTTCTGTTGTAACATAGAATACGGCACATCGTGCTGGGTGATATTAACCACTGTTCTTCCTATGTACTCTGGATGTATCTATGATACTATTAAACCTGATTTGACTTTTGGATATTCAAAAAGTGATTATATTCTTAGGTCAGATCTAAGATATATAAAATCATTTAATGAAAATGAAATTGCAATATGTCCAGAAAATTCCGCAGTACTGTCCATTGGTAATAAGCCAATACACTTAACGTCATATAAAACATTTAATAGGTTCATTAAAATAAAAGGGCACTCGGTGATGCTAGGGTATTTAGACGATATGATTAATCAAAAATCGTACACAAACAGAGGTCTAAATATACCTTATTAGCTAATATCTACTAAAACCTCGTGAGCATGCTCCTTAGGCTTAACTTTTTCATATGCTTTTAAGATTATTCCAGCTTCATCAATGAGGTATGATACACGATAAATACCATCATACTCTCTACCCATAAACTTTTTAGGTCCAAATGCCTTGTATGCTTTAATAATAGTTTTCTCTGGGTCAGATAATATTGAAAATGGAAACTTTTGTTTATCGCAGAAATTTTTCTGCGTTTTTGTTGAATCAGCACTGATTCCGATTACTGCAGTGTTTTTCTCTTGAAATTTTTTGTATTCATCCCGGAATACTTGGCCTTCGGTTGTTCATCCTCCAGTATTCGCTTTTGGAAAAAACCAAATCAATAATTTTTGCCCCACAAAATCCTTCAACTCTACTGATTCTCCTTCCTGATTCTCAAGTGTGAAATCTGGTGCCTTACTGCCTTCTGGTAACACTTATATCTCCTATTAATCTTTCAATGAAATACTTGACCATTTGATCCGACCATCAGTGGAATTTAACATGTTGTACACTTCAGAAAGCCCTTCTTTTTGTCCGTTCCACACAAGCTTTTTCAGTGCGTTGTCAATGCTACACCATTCAAATTTTGAATGTTCTTTTGACAAAATTACCTTACTATCATCTACTCCAATTCCAAAAACGGGTACAAGGTTAATTCTGTCAGCGTAGGCTTCATAGAATCTACTCACGTGATCTGCTACAAACATCGTGGATGGCGTTAGGCCTGTTTCCTCTTTTAGTTCACGAACTGCCGCTTCGACAGCGGTCTCTCCAGGTTCTATTTTACCTGCAACACCTTGCCAAAGGTGCTCATAAATCTGTCTCTCTGCGCGCTTTAACATTAAAAACTGTAATCCATTTTTTTCCACTCTAAAAACATATGCATCAATTACTCTACAAATAATTTGGTTCATTACATCCCTCTTTTTTGGTACATCTGACCGAGCGTGGTTTTAGCCCAATCTTCAAAGGTGCCATTATTAATTTGCTCTCTTATTTCTATTATTAAATCTTTATAGTAAACAAGATTCAACGTTGAGGCTATCCTTAGCCCCAAAATTTCCTTTATATTAAATAGATGCCTCACATACGAACGGGAAAAAAAAGAGCCCCATGGATGAGAACTTAATGGATCGATGGGGCTATGATCATTTTTAAATCTTTCATTCTTTATATTTATAATACCTCCCGATGTGAAAATATGACCATTTCTACCATTTCGTGTAGGCATAACACAATCAAACATATCTACACCTCTTTTGACACATTCAATAAGGTCAGTTGGCCTACCTACGCCCATAAGATATCGGGGTTGATCTTTTGGAAGAAAAGTTTCACAAAATTCTATAGTATCCAGCATTGCATTTTTCTCCTCGCCTACAGCAAGGCCTCCAATAGCAATCCCACAGCGCGCATAGCCAATTAATTGTTCAAAGCTCATTTTTCTTAAACCCTTGTCTGTGCCCCCCTGGATGATGGGGAATAGTGTCTGTTCATGATCGTAGAATTCAGGATTTTCAGCTAGCCAAGAAGAGCAACGTAGCATCCATTTTGTAGTTCTTTCAACTGCTGTTTTAATTGTTTTGCGGTCAACACCGCCAGGCGGGCAATCATCAAATGCCATTATGATATCGGAACCCAAAGCTCTTTGAATCTCCATGGATCTTTCTGGAGTGAGTTTATGCCTGCTCCCATCTAAGTGGGATTGAAATTCAACCCCTTCATCAGATAAATCATTCAATCGTGCTAAAGAAAAAATTTGGAAACCACCGCTATCCGTCAGTATCGGCCTTTCCCAAGAAATGAATTTGTGCAAACCTCCAGCCTGGTTAATGATTTCAGTCCCCGGCCTGAGGTACAAATGATATGTATTACCTAAAATAATTTTAAAATCAATGTTTTCAAGCTCCTCAGGACTAATTGTTTTAACAGCCCCAGACGTGCCCACAGGCATAAATACAGGAGTTTGAATATTCCCATGCCCAGTGCTTAGCAACCCTAACCGAGCTTTTGAGTTTGGGTTAGTCTTATGTACCGTGAATTCCAAAAAAACTAAAATAAAAATTTGAAGGCATCTTTAACAAATTCCACAGGCTTTAAATCCATACCCAGATTCAAATTTTTACTTCTTTTTAAAGTTGATGCGGGAACCAAAGCTGTTTCAAAGCCTAAAGATTTTGCTTCACTGAGTCTGTGCGCGATCCTATTAATTGAGCGTACTTCTCCGGCTAAACCAACCTCGCCACATAGCACTGTGCTCTTGTTTATATTTTTATCCATTATGCTAGAGGCTATTGATGAAATAATTGCTAGATCCAGAGCAGGATCATCAATCTTGAGCCCTCCAACCAAGTTAACAAAAACATCTTTACTGCCCAAAGATATGCCTACCCTTTTTTCAAGGACAGCAATCAGCATGCTCAATCGTTTGTAGTCGAAACCATTTGTATTTCGCTGTGGTGTACCATAGTTGGCGTTCGATACGAGAGCTTGTACCTCCACAAGAATGGGTCTTGTGCCTTCAAGGGAGGGATAAATAGTTGTACCAGCAGCATTGGTACTACGCTCTGCTAAGAACATCTCTGATGGGTTTTTTATCTCCTCTAAACCTTTCTCACTCATATGAAATATTCCCACCTCATGAGTTGCTCCAAACCTATTCTTTGCAGACCTTAACATCCGATGATTGTATCGATCGTCGCCTTCAAGGTATAATACCGTATCCACCATATGTTCTAACATCTTAGGCCCTGCTAACGTTCCATCTTTTGTAACGTGGCCGATAATCAATATCGAAACATTTTTTTGTTTAGCAGCTTCTAATAACTTTTGCCCACAATCACGAATTTGACTGGGCGATCCTGGTAATGAATCGAGTTCTGAATTCATAATCGTTTGGATGGAATCTACTACCAATATTTCTGGATTGACGCGATCAAGGTGGGAAAAGATGCCATCTAAATCATTCTCTCCTGAAAGTAATAAATTTTCAGTTGCGATACTTAATCTTTTTGCTCTTAGTGCAACTTGTTGCTCGCTTTCCTCTGCGGATATATAAAGTGATTTTTTTCTTAATCCAGAACAAATATGCAGTGCCAGTGTAGACTTCCCGACACCGGGATTACCTCCAAGTAAAATTAGCGAACCACTGAGTAATCCTCCCCCGAGCACCCTATCAACCTCATTTAAACCTGTACTTGACCGGACTCCTGATTTTGAACTAAGAATATCGCTCAAAGACCTCGATTCACTTTGTACTCGATTTAACTTCTTCCCCGAGTATGTTTTTATTTCAGATAACGTCCCCCACTCTTTGCATGAAGGACATTGGCCATTCCACTTTGCAAAATCATCTCCGCATTCATTGCAGAGATACGCTATTTTATTTTTACTTGCTCTCATGTTAACAAAAAAGGTCAGGTGTGGGGAATGAAGAACGCTTTACCAATCAGGGCCAAGCGAAAAATACCACTGAGGTCTTGAATAGCCACCGGGATTTCTGTCCCAAGCCATCTCAATTTTTAATAAAAAATATCCCAGGTTTATCTTTGTACCTAGGCCTGCTGTTGAAACCCATGGAGAATAGTTACCGAAATCATTTTCTCCATATCTCTGAGGCCAGTTTCTATTAGAAAACTCATCAGAACTATTCCAGGTAGCACCGAAATCAACAAATGCGTGACCACGAATGTTGCCGAAAATCATTTTTAGCGGAAATCCCAAAGCCAAATAATTAATGAATGGAAATCTTACCTCTAGGTTAAACAGGGCTGCATTATTCCCAAAACGTTCCCCAAAACGGGCGCCTCTCAGCGGCCATGCATATTCTGTAAAATAAATATCGTGGATCAGAGTGGAGTTGGAGGTGTCTGTTAGTACCTCTCTAAAATTCCCAGTATCCCTCTCGCCGTTTGTCTCACCACGACCACCTAAAAGATAAGGCACACCGCCAAGAAAAAAGTTTTGTTTGTCTTTACCAAGACTACTACCGATAAATGCACGAACTGCTATTGTATAATTTTTGCCAATTTTCCAATACTTCCGTAGGTCTGATTTAAGGGTTTGAAATTCTAAATTATTTGAGCCAATGCCAGGGCTGGTAGTGATTGTCGTATTTTGTCTAAAGCCATCTACAGGACCTGTAAAACCAAAGGTTGAATTATCGTACACCCAGCTAACTTTTGGTAGAAAAGTTGAATATGTTGATGAGTAAGTTTTTTCATATTCTGGCTGCCCAAAAGTATTAATACCTTGCTCAAGAATAGAATAATCAATTTTATGCCAAGATAGACCGTAGTCAATTCTCTGAAACTTACTAAATGGTCGTGAAATTATTCCTTGCAATCCGTAATGTCTTAATCGTCCTATTGAATAATAATCAACATTAAAAAAGTTTGCATTTTGGAATGCTGTTATATAATAATCCATCCTGTTTTTTAAATAACCATATTGAAAAAAGTAATCACTATTTTCAAGGGTTAGAACCATTTCCGTTCCAAAGGCAATTTGATGATCGCCCAGCATGTCGCTAAACGCAAAATATGTCATACCACTTGTACCAAATACATTGCTAATCTGTAAATTTCCACTAACTAGATCAAGTGTAAATCTTGTTTTATATTCTTTGGGAATGTACTGGCCATCTACTTTAGCTGAGTCCAATGGAATTATTTCAATCGATGGTTCATTTTCATCATATGAGGGATTAAAATTCTGGTATCCCTTTGCAAAAATCCAATCGGAGTAATCTCCGTCTGTATTTAAATCATTTTTTTCGACCGATTTATGCCTTCTCAAATCAGTTATAACGTCTTCTTCTTGGTAGTTTTCTTTTTTAAGAATGAACTGGGTAGGGTCGACAGCCTTTTCTCTTAGTTGAAGGGGATTTGCAATGCTGTATAAATCCCAACCAATTCCAGAGTAGCCCGCAAAAATAAGAGTTTTATCATCGCCACTGATGGTTGGTTGTTGCAATCCGGTGAGTACGTTTGTTATGGGATATCCAACATTAGACCCGTCATCTAATCCCTCAGAAACATCATCCATCGGATGGTGAAATAAATTCCAGACACCATTGTAGTCGGCCGTGTAAAATAAAGAGTTGGCTGTACTTGCCCAAACAGGATGTGTCTCATTATAGTCAGTTTGGGTGACCCTCTTTATCTCTCTCGTGCTTCTATCTACTATATATATGTCTGTTTGACTGTAATCATGATCATATATGGAGCCTACAATCGATCCGTCTGCACGATCACCTCTGTCAGAAACAAATGCTATTTCGGTTCCATCACTGTTCCATGATGGATACGCATCTGAAAAAATGTCGTTTGTTAATTTACTTATTGATTCATCGTCAAGATTAAAGATATAGACATCGCTTGAGACTCCTGATTGACCAATAAATGCAATTTCATTTTTCTTTGGATTCCATGCAGCAGAAAACACTGCATCAATTCCTATTTCATATTTTTTACTCTTGCCAGATTCCACATCAACAACATGTAAAACATCTCCTTTACCTGCCTTTGCAGCTAATACTATTTTTTTACTATCCGGTGACCATGATAAACCGGGCTGGAGCCATTTAAGCTCTTCAAAGTCTATGGATCGATTTCCCTTAACCAATTTCTTGATTTTTTTCCCAGTCATAGCATCTAGTATTTGTATATCAAAATAACCGTTTTCATCAGACAAAACTGCCACCATACTTCCATCTGGAGAAATAGACGGGCTAACATTGTAAAAATTATTAAGTTTTTTATGATCGGTTAGTTTCTCTGAGATATCCTCAAGGGGATCACGATCCTTGACATCTGGCCAATACTCCTTTTTTAAATATTTATGCCATTGCTTAGTCAAGTCGTCATAGTTCATGCCTAATGCACTTTCATAGCCTTTTTCATCATTTTGAGTTTTTTTCATCGACCTAAAAACGTCCCCAATTTTTTCCCTTCCATACTTTCCCGCAATGAAACGCCAGAGAGATTGTCCACCTTTGTAGGCCATGAAATAATTTAACTCTTTAACTGATGGCATTCGTTCATGCACAGAAATATCTCGCATAACCATATCCGCTTTTGTATCCCAATCGGAGCTTAAATATTCAGCAAGGCCCTCATTAGACCAGATTGGGACTCGTATTTTTGTTCTGCTGGAAATAACATTTTGCATTCTACCACCATACATCATGTCGTTGATAATCGCATGAACTAGCTCGTGGTGTATAACATGACGAAATTGTTCGTAGTTCCCCTCAAAAGGAAAAACAACTCTATTTTTGAATAGCTCTGTAACCCCTCCAATACCCTCACGCATGTAGGTGCTGACAATATTAGTCTGCTGAAACTCATTATGAGAATTATATACCATAATCGACACGCGTTTTTTTAAGTCCCACCTCAAGTGGATTGATATCTGCTCATACGACTCTTCTGCTACCTCCGCGGCAAACTCAGCCAAGTCTAACTGGTCATCATAATAATAAACATCAAAATGGGGAGTCTGTATGAAACTCCAATCAAAGTCCACATACTGAACTTTGTTCTGTCCAAATGATTGGGCATTCAAGCCAGTGATGAACGCGATTATGAAAAATAATTTCATTATTGTTCCGTGCTTAAATTGTCTCTTCAAGTCTTACGATATTTTCTTTTGAATTGAATGCATTCATTCGCAATAGTTATTGTCATAATTTAGAAAAATTAACCATAATAATTAGCTATAATTCTTTTAAGACCAGGAAACTACAAAAGAACAACTATTTACAATTATTATGGTAACTTATGAGACATTTATAGAAGATAAAACAGATGAGAAAATCACGTTATGCAAAAATGATTTATGCTTCAATACTGAGCTTTTTTTAAGGTTTACTCTTTATGAAAACACCCATTTATTTTATTTCTGACATCCATTTGAGACTGTCCCTAGATAAAAAAGAAAAAGAAAGAAGGGCGAAACTCTACCGCTTATTTGACACTATCAAGAAAGATGGTGGGACAATCTTTTTTGTTGGTGATTTATTTGATTTTTACTTTGAGTATCCTCACATGATACCCAAATCATTCTCAGATTTTTACAAGAAAGCTAACGACCTAAAAACTAACGGTGTCAAATTATTTTTTCTAGCAGGAAATCATGACTACTGGGTTGGTGACTATATAAAAAATGAGTTGATGGATGGAGTGTATTTGAATGATATTGCTATTGAGGTAAACAATAAAAAATTATACATAACACATGGTGACGGATTGCTAAGTTGGGATCACGGCTACAGATTATTAAAGAGAGCCACGCGATCGAAATTATTTGTTAATATGTTTAAATTACTTCATCCAACTGTTGCCTATAAAATTGCAAATTTCATTTCAAAAAGCGGAAAACATTCATCTGAAAAAGCAGAGTTGAGTGAGAATATTAGAAATGAGCTCAAGAGTTTTGCGAAAAAAAAGTTTGATAATGGATTTGACTATATGATATCTGGTCATTATCATTTGGGTGAGATGCATGTAATGAATAATTGTAAATTAGCTATTTTAGGAGATTGGTTTTCCCGGCCTTCCTATGCAGTTTTTGATGGTGAAGAGCTTTATTTTAATCTATGGGGTGAAGATGATTAAGAAAATCATCTTTATTTTTTGTTTGGGATTTTTGGCTCACAGTTGCTCAAACATTAAGGGATTGCTAGGCAAAAAAGCGATTGGAGATCCGAACGATCCAGATTTCCTGAATGAAATACAGGAACTGAAAAGTGCATACCGCGGGGGAAAAGTAAAAGCGCTTGATGAGCTAATAAAAGTGTATGAGGACGCGGACCTCCATGTTAAACTTCGAGTTGCTGCAGGAAAGACACTAGCACAAACGCAGCATCCAAGAGCACTGCATGCGATATCAGAAATGGTCGCAACTACAACAGCTGTTGATTACACATTGCTAAATGAATCAATTGGTATGTTGGGTTTTTTTAAAGAAAACCCAAAGGCTTCTGCCGCATTATTAAGGTCAATGCATACGATGGAAAAAAGAACTAACGAGGTACATGTTTCCCTTGTTAAAAGTCTCAATCGAGTGCGAACAAAAGATCAAATTCTGGCATTGCTCGATTTATACGAAGTTGCAAAAAGTAATATGGCTAGAACCGAACGATTACTCACTGAAACTCTGGGCGCGATTGGTACCGATCAAGTGGTTCCGGTGTTAACATCTGTTGCACGTGATCCAAAAATTAATATTGGAATTCGAAATAAAGCTGTGGAAATACTAGGAAAAAAGAACCCTGATGATGTTGCAATCGCTTTTGCCGAACTACTCGGAGACCCAAATACAAATCTTGAAGTTAGAGAATTTGCTCTAAATACTATGAAAGGTGTTAAAGAGGAGAATTTAGTTTTAGCTCTCCTTAACACATATAACATGGGGAAGAGTCAATATTATAGTCTACTAAATACTATGTTAGCTGCCCTTGGCGAATTTGATGACCCTGAAGTTAAAAAGGCAGTTATCGAAATAGCTCAAAGTGACGACTATCCTTCTGACATAAGAAAAAAAGCTATTGATAATCTTGCCGCATTTAACGATCCATCTGTCGTTATAGGTTTATTGCCCATGCTAGAAGACAAAGATAACTATATCTACTACGACAACATTATCAACATGGTTTATGCTCTTGGAGAAGAAAAGAAAAATGCTGAATTTGTGCGCCGAATGGCTCACAAGGCGCATTTCTCAAAAAAAGAACATGATTAGGTTTGCATATTACCTTCTTTTTTGCAGTCTACTTCTTGCTGTCGACAAACAGGAGAAAGCGAAAACAAAGTTTATCGTTTCAGGAACTGTTGTTGACGCGAATGGGAACCGTCTAAAAAAGGTTGATATTACAATTTTAGATGAAAATGAAAAAAAAGTTAAATCTGGGAAGAGTAAAAAAAATGGTGAATTTAAATTCAAAAAAATACCTTCCGGCTCCTACACTCTAGTTACCAGACATAAAGATGAGGGTCTTTTAGAGACTGCGTTCTCCATCTTATCAAAAGACCTAGATTTAAAAATACAGTACTCAAACGAAAATCAAGATCCAGAGCTACTTAATAACGACTTAAATGCTATTACCAGTACTACCTCCGACTTACTACCACAACAACGTGAAAAGTCAGAAGATCAAAAATTAAGATTTGATGATCTTTTTTTTGAATACGAGTCAAATCTTAAGGCTTTGGAGACAGAGATAGACTCTCTTAAGAGCGTGGTGAAGGGCTATCAAAAAGGACAGACCATGCCGAATGTTAGTAGGGAGCTTCTTGATTTAATCAAAATACCAGACTCCCAGCACCGTATTGAGCTCCAAAATGGTACCGTTGTTTCAGGAGAGCTTCTTCAAGAGTCAGATTCTACCTTAACATTGAAAACTCAGATAGGTACCTTAGTATTGAAAAAAGAAATGGTTGTACGATTAGATGAATTAGAAAAACCTGGGCCTAAAGTAGTTTTCCTTGGCGATCCATTCATTGACTACTATCCTGACAGACAGGTGTTCTCAGGCAGAGTAAAAAATATTGGGCAAATTCGAGCAGATTTTGTGAGGGTCATCGGAAACTTATTTGATCAAACTACAGAAATTACAGGAACCGACTCTGTCTTTGTAAAAGGCACTCGAATTGCTTATGAATCAAATGTGGTTGCTGACACGGCACTAAAACCAGGTCAAACTGCTTCCTATGTTTTGACTGTAAAAATTTCAAAAGGGAGAAAAGCGCAGTACCATACAATGGATATCCAGTGGGATCAAACAAATTGAAGTGATTAGGAGAATCTGCGCGCTTGCGTTTTTGGTGATTCTTTATGCCAAAAATGGTAAGAAATCGATAAAAATAGAATTCCCAAATACCTCAGGATGCAAAATACTTGTATGTGGCTTCCATGCTCATACAATTTTTTCAGATGGAATTGTGTAAACGTAGATATCAGAGTGTATGAATGAAAATATTCAATCTATAATTACCTATTTTGTTTTTAACTTTTACAAAATATCATCCTAAATAATTAATAATAGTTGCTAATTTTTAAATCAAGGTACTAAATGAAAAAAATATTCGCATGGTCAATTTTATTTCTGGTTTTTTTTGCTAAATCAAAGACGCTCCATGCTCATAAGGATCACAAAAAAAGAACCACAATGCCTGCAATAGGTGTTGTTCAAGGCTTAATCATAGATTCAACAACAACAAAACCAATAGAATATGCTTCAGTGTCATTAGTAGACCTTGAGCACAATGATCTTATCACAGGTGGACTAAGTGATAAGGATGGTCGAATTAATATAGAAGAGATTCCACTTGGAAAATATGTTGCAGTTGTTGAATTCATGGGATACAAAAAGAAAGAAATTGGACCTTTAAATATATACCCTGGTGAAGGTGGTGCTATCAGGCAGAACCTTGGCAACGTTGCAATGAGCATATCAACTTTGAATATGGATGCAATTGATGTTATTGGAGATGAAAGTACATTCGTACAAACTATAGATAAAAAAATATTCAATGTTGGCCGTGATATCTCCTCAGCCGGTGGCAATGGAGCAGATGTATTAAGAAAGGTGCCCTCAGTAGATGTCGATATTGATGGCGTTGTCTCTATAGCAGGCGATGCGAACGTTACCATTCTAGTCGATGGGAAAAGAAGTGGTACAACTGGCAGTGGCAGACGAGGCTCTATCGAAAATATTGCAGCTTCAATGATTGAAAAAGTTGAAGTTATCACTAATCCCTCCGCTAAGTATGATCCAGATGGTGTCGGCGGCATAATTAACATTGTAATGAAACGAGGAGCTTTTGATGGGTTTAATGGTAGCCTGTCAGGAATGGCTGGAGATTATAATCAGCAAAATCTTAATGGTAATCTTAACTACAGATCAAAATCACTAAACTTCTTTACCAGCATGAATTATAACACAGGAGATAAGGTAGGGGATGGTCTGAGAGAATTTCAGTACGCGTATACCTCCTCAAATTTGATCGATTCATTATTCCAGACTACTAGCAGAACCAGTACGCCAAATAATTTAAGCTTCAGAGTTGGTGGTGATTATTACCCTTCCTCCGAAAAGACTATAGGGTATACCCTCGATATATCAGAGCATAAAGAATTAGAAGAAAATAGTATTGACTATCTTTTAAATACTAGAGACCCTGACCAGATAGGGGAGATGCAAATAAAAGAAAACGATGATGGCTATCACATTGATCATGTTTTATCCTACGAAAATAAATATAACAGCGCAGATAGACTGCTAAAAGCATATGCAAGTTTCGCTCATGAGATAGATGATGTATTTGAAACCGGTAACATGGAAAGTCAGGTCGTAGATGACTATAAAAGCAGTGATTCCAAGGCATTGGAAGATAATACTAACATCACCATCGCTATCGATTACGAGAATAAATATAGTGATAAACTAGATTTCGAAACAGGTCTCAAATTTACAATCCGAGAATTTGGGAAGAATCTCAACTATTTAGAGGATGAGTACGAAAACAACTATGACGAGGATATCTATGCCGCGTATTTGGTTACTAAGTATGACCTGTCAGATAGATTAGGACTTAAACTTGGAGCCAGATACGAACAAGTTGAAACAGAAGCCAACCTCAGTGGACCAATTACCCATGATTCTACTAACATTATTACAAAAATATTTGATATGGCAATTTCGGATTCCCCTTTTGATAATCCTTATACGAAAGTTTACCCCAGCGCATTCTTACTCTACAAATTCACTGAAAAGCAAAGCATGCAATTTGGTTATTCAAAAAAAGTTAATAGACCAAACAGACGCACACTTAGTCCATTTCCCAGAAATACTCAGGATATAAGTCGACTAAGAAATGGAAACCCATACCTCAGACCAGAATATAGTGACGTAATGGAATTATCTTTTTCTAGTAATTCAAGAACATTAAATCTAAACCTGTCCTCATCCTACAAAAATACCAGTGACGTGATTATGTGGTGGGATAGAGATCAGGTTAAGTATGATACAACTTATTATGAAGTTTTGACAGCTGGGAATGCAGAAAATTCAAAAAGCATCAACTTTAGTGGCAACATCATGTACCGCCCTATGCCTTTGGCAAGTATTATGATTTGGGGTTACAGTTGGAACTCTAGTATATCGGACAAAGGTGAGGCTGATTTTAATGGCAACTCCAAAGGAACTGGATTTGGCGGTCGTCTTACCTTAAATATCCCAACTATTGCTAGAGTTGAATTATCAGGTAACGGAAGAGGAAGAATGAAAATCACAACTGGCTCAATCCCAAGTAATTACCGAGTGAATCTTGGCATTCAAAGATCGTTTATGCAGAACCGATTATCGGTTACACTTAAAATAAATGATCTTTTTGATACCGGAAAGTTTATTATAGACACAGAATATGAAGTAACAAATGTAGAAAATGAAGTAATCTACAATCAGCTTATGTATGCAGAACGCCAAAGACAAAAACGAAATACCTCTGTCGTATTAAATTATAATTTTGGGAAGCAACAAAAGAAAAAATGGCGCAGAAGTAACTTTTCTGGACGTTCCGGTGGAATGGGCGGAGGTGGAATGGATATGGATTATTGAGACCTAAGGGCGTCGTATTTCTTGAACCATATCCTTTACTATTGATGGCACACCAGGATATTTTTTCGATGTCCAATAAGCTACAATAAAGTTTACAAACGCGCCGACAGCACCAAAAGCATTAGGCTCAATCCCAAAAAACCAGTTCTCTCTCATCGTTCCTAAAAATGATGTTGACTGAATGAACATTATACCCTTATGCTGAAAAACATAGAGTAACGTAACACTAATTCCTGCCAGCATACCAGCTATTGCCCCCTCTTTATTAACTTTTTTTGAGAATATACCCATCATCAATGCTGGGAAAATAGATGATGCTGCTAATCCAAAAG